>DASWGF010000346.1:0-7991 GCA_036393875.1 Candidatus Dormiibacterota bacterium | reverse complement strand
GAACCCAGGGTGACTTTGACCGTATCCCCGACGTGGACTTGCACCGACTGCGCGTTCTTGGAGTCGTCGACCTTCACCTCGGAAAGGCTCTGACCACATGCGCCCAGCCCGGCGGCGAGTCCGGCTGCCAGAAAGGCGATGACAAGGCGCTGCATATGTCGACTTAACGGCCTATCTCCCGCGCTGTAACGGGCCCCAGGATAGAACCGACAAGAGCAAGCGGGAGGTAACGAGACATGACCACTCCGAGGCGCAGCTCGCCATCCTGCCGGGGCTCACGCATTACACGATTTCCGGCGCTCCAGCACTGGCAATGGTCGCGA
This sequence comes from Candidatus Dormiibacterota bacterium, assembly GCA_036393875.1. Taxonomy (GTDB): domain Bacteria; phylum Chloroflexota; class Dormibacteria; order Dormibacterales; family Dormibacteraceae; genus UBA10449. Next base: position 7,668 of record DASWGF010000346.1, on the reverse strand, counting down.
ACCAATTCCTTGATGCGTCCTCGATTTCCGCAAGACAAACCTGATTCGGTCGTTCCACTCCCTGGCAACTCTTCGCAGGCGCGCACGCGCCGATCGGAGGTCAATCTGACTCGGACCCGCGCGATCCGTCTATTGCAAGCGTCTGCGGCGGTGGCCGCCCTAGCCGTCGGTATGACGGGCGCGCTAGTACCTGCGCAGGCGGCTGGAGCACTGAGCTGGGTGCAGGCCACCCCCACACAGGCTCCGCCGGGCCGCGCATATGCCGCGATGACCTACGACTCGCTGCGCGGCCGCACCGTGTTGTTCGGCGGCAGCAGCAACGCCAGCTCGAACTTCGGCGATACCTGGGAGTGGGACGGTATCAACTGGACTCAGCGCATTCCGTCGACATCTCCGCCTGGATTGGTCGGGGCTGCGATGGTTTACGACACCGCCAGGAGCCGCTCAGTCCTGTTCGGAGGGGGCTTGACCGCGGGCCTCGCGCCAGCGGCGACGTGGGAATGGGACGGAAGCACGTGGACTCTGAGAGCTCCGGCGGCGTCGCCCCCCGCGCGAATCTGGCCTGCCATGGCTTACGACTCATTTCATAGGGTCACAGTCCTCTTCGGCGGGAGCGCTCAGGGCGTTGACCTGGGCGACACCTGGGTATTCGACGGCACCACCTGGACTCATCTGACTCCCGCCAACTCTCCGTCGCCGCGATTCGGCCATGCGATGGCCTTCGACTCCGTCCGCAATCGGGTCGTGCTGTTCGGCGGCCGCAGCAACGGCGTGCGCATGGCGGATACGTGGGAGTGGGATGGCAGCAACTGGACCCAGATCAGCACGAGCTCAGCACCATCCGCCCGTTTCTGGCACTCGATGGCGTTCGATTCGGGTCTCGGAAGGACGCGCTTGTTCGGCGGAGATCACGTCGCCCCCTTCTCTCTCGGGCCGGTCAACGACACGTGGGAGTGGGACGGGGCCAACTGGACTCAGGACGTGCCTTCCGCCGCGCCCAGCCCTCGGGCCGGCCAATCGATGGCTTATGACTCGGGCCGTGCTCGAACCATCGTTTTTGGTGGGACGGACGAGGGCTTCCCGGGCGTTTTCTACAACGACATCTGGGAGCTTGTGCCGCCGGTGGACAACGACCTCGGGCTGGCCGGCACGCCGGGCAACTTCACTGTAAATGCCACCAGCTCGAGCGGAGTGTCTGTGACCTATACATCGCCAACCGCAGTCGATGAGGCCGGCGACAGCCCGGTGGCGACGGTCGCCTGCACCCCCGCATCGGGCTCCACGTTCGCGATCGGCGCCACGACGGTCACGTGCACCGCGACCGATGCCGACGACACGCCGAACACGGTGAGCCAAAGCTTCACGGTCACGGTGCTGGACACTGACCTCGGGCTTGCCGGCGTGCCGGCCGACATCACAACCAACGCCACCAGCCCGAGCGGAGCGGTGGTGACCTACGCCTCGCCGATCGCGGTCGACGAGTCCGGCGACAGCCCTCCAGCGACGGTGAGCTGCGCCCCGGTCTCGGGTTCGACCTTCGCGATCGGAACCACGACGGTCACCTGCACCGCCTCAGATGCCGACGACACGCCGAACACAGTGAGCCAGGGCTTCACGGTCACGGTGCTGGACACGGACCTGGCGATCACCGGCGTGCCGGCCGACGTTACGGCCATCGCCACCGGCACGAGCGGAGCCGTGGTGACCTACGCCGCGCCAACCGCCGTTGACGAAGCGGGTGACAGTGCCGCGGCGACAGCGAGCTGCTCCCCAGTTTCGGGCTCGACATTCCCTGTCGGCGCCACGACGGTGACCTGCACGGCCGGCAGCCCTGACGACAGCCCGGCCACCGTGTCGGCAACGTTCACGGTGACCGTCCTCGTCGATCTGAACGTGGCCGTGTCGGTCGCGCCCACCACCGCCACCACGGGGACCAAGGTCGTAGGCACCATTTCGCTGACCAACGGCTCAGCAGTCAGCCGGACGGTGACCCTTGTCGACACCTTCAGCTTCGTGAGTGCGACGGGCCAGACCATCACACTGACCAGCTCCTCGATGACCATTCACCTGGACCCCGGACAGACGGTGAACCGGTTGGTAACGTTCAAAGTGACTCGAGATTTGCCGCGCGGCACGTACGCCTTCTCCGCCACCGCATCTGACGTGACGGGCTCGACGAGCGATTCAGCGACATTCAACGTGACGTGACGGCGTCTCGCACAACGAAGTAGCCGACATCAGGCCTTGGTCGGGGGAGTTACCGCCGGCGGTAGATATCCCGCCGGTGCGCCACTCGAGCGACTTCCTCGCCACGTTCGCGATCATTGATTCGATACAGGACGCGATAGTCGCCGCGACGCAAAGACCAAATGCCTGCGAGCTCTCCGATCAGCCCGCATCGTCAAGTGATCTGGATGCCGGATGGCAGCCGTGCCTGGCGCAAGTCGACGCGTTCGCCCTTCATCGGGACGCCCTCCTGACGTAGCAGCGCGCGCTGCCGCCTTCCCATCGGGATGCTCCCGTCGGCATGGACGACGCGATGCCACGGGATGTCTTCGTGCGTGGTGGCAAGTATGTGACCGACCAGGCGGGGTGCTCTCGGGTCGATGTCGCCGTAGGTGCGGACGAAACCGGCAGGAATCGCGCGCACCCGCGCCACGATGCGCGCTGTACGAGCATCGCGACCGTCACTCGTCGCCGGCATTGCGTCCATATCGTGTCTGAGAGCGCGATGGGTGTTACTTTCGACCGCGGCCCGGCTGCCTCTGCTGCTCGAACATCTCGCGGATCTCGCGGACGCTCGTGGCGTCCTCAGGCTTCTTGTCGGCGGTTCGCATTGAGACGATCCGCGGGAAACGCAGCGCAAACCCCGGCTGGTCTCCGCTCATGCCGGCCGTGTGACGCGGGCTCGGGGTGATCTCGTCGGCCAATACCTCCACTACGACCGCCGGCTCGAGCCACGCGTCGGGGACGAAGTTCGAGTTCACACGCGCCGGCTTCTGCGCAACCTCCAGCTTGGCCAGCCGCTCGTGGATCTCACGCCAGCCCTGGTCGGAAAGACCGGTGCCAAGCTTGCTGATGGTCACGAACTCGTCCTTGTCGCTGTCGTAGACGCCGGCGAGAAGAGCCCCCGCGCCGAACTCGGCCCGCTTGCCCTTGCCCCGGTAGGAGCCGAGCAAGACGACGTCGATGGTGTCGTTGAGCTGGCCGCTCGTGTTCCGCTTCAGCTTCACCCAATTGAAGTTGCGTGCGCCCGCCTGGTAGGGCGAGTCCAGACGTTTGGCCACGACCCCTTCCAGGCCGCGGCTGATGTTGTCGAGCAGCTCGCGGGTCAGCACCTCCGCCGAGTCGGTCGTCGTCAGCGGCGCCGGGATCAGCGTCTCCGACTTCCGGAGAAGCTCCTTGACGATCTCGAAGCGGCGCTCGTAAGGCAGCGGCGTCAGGTCGGATCCGTCGCGGAACATCACGTCGAAGACGAAAGCCCGCATCGGCACGCGGGCGGCCATCTCCTGGATGCCCTCTTTGCGGCGGCGGGCGGTCGTCTCCTGAAAGGGGACGTACTCCTCCGAGTCTGGGTCGTAAGCGATCGCCTCGCCGTCGAGGATGACGTTCTTGACCTTGAGCCTGGAGGCGGCGGCGACCAGCTCCGGGAACATCTCGGTCATCGACTCCAGGTTTCTCGAGAAGATGCTCACCTGGCTCGCGTTCTTGTGGATCTGGACGCGTAAGCCGTCGTACTTCGGCTGCACGCCGACGGTCCCCAGCTTCTTGATCACCGCCTCCGGGTTGGGGAGGCGCTCCGCGAGCTGGGGCCGGAGCGGATGTCCCGCCGCAACCTTCAGCGCGTCGAGCCCGGTCTCACCGGCGTCCCAGAGAGTCCGCGCGATGAGGCCGAGGTCCGACGTGCGGTTGTAGGCCGCCTCGAGGACCGGCCGCAGAGAGCGGTCTCCTTTCTTCGCGAACGAAAGTGCATCGAGAACGGTCGGATCGCCGATTCCCAGCCGCATCTTGCCCAGGGTGATGCGCACGAGGTGTTTGGCCGATGTGGCATCCAGGTCGCCGAGCAGGCTGGTGAAGCCATCGAGCTTGTCCTGCTGGCTGCCGGCACCGCCGGCGGCCGCGATCCGGGCCAGGCGCTGGTGCACCTCGACGACCGAGGGGGCTTGGCGCCGCGAGGCCGGCGCCAGGCGCTGCGCCGTGACGCCGAGGTCACCGGTCTGGCGGTTCAGCTTGGTGACCTCCTCCTTCGGAACGGAGTAGGCGGCGGCAATTGCGGTGATGAGCAGCCTCTCGCCGAGGCCGATTTCAACCGGCTCGAAGAACGGGGCCAGCCGGCCCTGGATCAGGTATGTGATCGGCTTCAGCTCGTTTACCGAACTTGCCCTGTACACCTCAGACAAGATGCGAACCAGCTCGTTCCGGCTGCTCGTGGCCTCCATCTGGTCCAGGCTCGCGGCCAGCTCACTGAACTTCACGGCTGCTCACGCGTGGCGGGACGATTCGAGGGCGGCCTCGGTCATCTTGCCGGGGTTCAGGATTCCCTTGGGATCCAGGGCCATCTTGATCGCAGCCATCACGTTGAGGGCCTCGCCGTGCTCCGCGGCGAGGAACTCGGCCTTTCCGTAACCGACGCCGTGCTCTCCCGAGCACGTACCGCCCATCTCGATCGCACGCGCCACCATCCGCCGATTGATGGCCTGAGCCTGAGCAAGCTCGTCGTCGCGAGCGGGGTCGAGGATGAAGCAAACGTGGAAGTTGCCGTCGCCCACGTGGCCGAGAATCGGCGCGACCAGATTCGTCTCGTCGATGTCGGCCTTGGTTTCGGCGATGCATCGGGCCAGGTTCGACAGCGGGACGCAAACATCGGTGACCAGGCCCTTCGAACCAGGACGAAGCGCCAGCCCGGCGTAGTACGCCTCGTGGCGAGCTCGCCAGAGCCGATTGCGGTCTTGCTGAGTGGTAGCCGACTCGACGGATTCAGCGCCGAGCTCCCGCGCCAGGGCGGCGACCTCCTCGGCATCGTGCTTGACGGAACCCTCGCTGCCATGGAACTCGAAGAGGATCGTGGGCATGACCTTGAGCCCGAGGCCGTTGCGGCGGTTGACGGCATCGATGTAGATCTCATCGAGCAGCTCGGCCCTCGCCACGGGCACGCCCAGCTGAATTACCGAGGTCACGCACGAGACGGCCTGGTCGAGCATGGGAAAGGAGCAGACGGCTGCGCTCATCGCCTCCGGCAATCCGTAGGTCCGGAGCGTCAGCTCGGTGATCACCCCGAGCGTTCCCTCCGAACCGACGAACAGGCGGGTCAGGTCATACCCGGCGGACGATTTACGAGCCCGCGACGCCGTCCGGATGATGCGGCCATCCCCGAGCACCACCTCGAGGCTGACAACGTTCTCGCGCATCGAGCCATAGCGCACGGTCGTGGTGCCGGACGCGCGGGTGGCCGCCATTCCGCCGAGCGAGGCGTCGGCGCCGGGATCGATTGGGAAGAACAGGCCGTGCTTGGCCAGCTCCTTGTTGAGGGCCTCGCGCGTGACTCCGGGTTGGACCGTCACGTCTAGATCGGCAGGCCGGACCTCGATCACACGGCTCATGCGGCTCATATCGAGGCATAGGCCGCCCTTGACGGCTGCGACATGGCCCTCGAGGGAAGTGCCGGTTCCGAAGGGGATCACAGGGGTGACCGTCCGCGCACAGGCACGCATGATCGCAGCCACTTCGCCGGCGTTTTCGGGGTATCCCACCATGTCCGGGCTCATCGGGCGGTGGTACGACTCGTCCCGGCCATGCTCGGCGCGCTCCGCCTCGCTCACGGACAGCCGCTCGCCGAGGATGGCCCTCAGCTCGAACGCAGTTGCGGAGTCGACGCCCACAGGAACTACCATATCGTCGCCGGGGGCACCCGGCGGACGGTTTCGAGATGGGGTCCCGCCAACCAGCGGGGGAGGTATGAAGTTGGTACCACGCATCGTCAAGCCACTTGTCTGGGTGGCTCTCGCCTTGGTCGCGACCATGATCGTCGCCGCCTGCGGGAGCACCCCCTCGAGCAACGGACCCGTGACCTTCAAAGGCACCAAAAAAGTCGGCTACTCGGCGCCCCTTACGGGCCAGTCGGCTCTCTACGGTCACGCGGTCAGCCAGTCTTTGAACCTGGCCGCGGACGACATCAACGCCAAGGGCGGCGTCAACGGCTACAAGATCGAGATGGACATCCAGGACGACGCCACCACGGTGCCTCAGGCGGTGAGCAACACCAAGAACATGATCCTGCAGGACAACGTCGTCGCTTTGATGGGGTCCGTCACCTCCGCCCAGTGCCTTGCGGAGAGCCCGATCGCCAAGCAGAACAAGATCATCACGATCGACGCCACCTGCAACAGCTGGCAGCTGACCATGGAGTCTGACGTCGTCAATCCTTACTGGGTGTCGATCGTCCCCAACACCTACATGGAGGGCACGGCGGCCGGCAGGCTTGCGGCCAGCCTCAACGTCGGCAAGATCTTCATCGTCTCGCCGAAGTATCTGTTTGGGATCTCAGAGACCAACGCCTTCGTGGCGGCGTTGAAGAAGGCCAACTCGAGCGTCCAGATCGTCAACGATCCCAGCACCTGGTACGTGCCGTTCCCGACCAATCCACGATGGGACTCGACGATCAACGCCATCCAGGCGGCCAAGCCCGACCTGGTTTACTCGAACATCTTCGCGGCCGATCAGATCAACTTCGTAAAGCAGGCGCTGGCGGTTGACCCACAGTTCTTCGTCAAGTACCCGATGACGACTCTCGTCTCGGTCGACGAGCTCAACACGCTCGGCTCCCAGTACCCGCTCGGCATGCACGCTTACATGCGCGCCCCATTCTTCGCGCTGCAAAACAACAACCCGCGGCTGACCGACTTCATCACTCGCTACCGCGCCAAGTACAGCGGCGAATATCCGTCTGACTGGGCGGTCATGGACTACGACGCGTTCATGCTGTGGGCCCAGGCTGCCAATGCGGCGAAGAGCTTCGACGCCGACAAGGTCGTCACGCAGATCTCTGGCCACTCGTTCGACAGCCTGCGCGGCTACAAGATCACGATCCGCCCCAACGAGCTGCAGGCCAACGTCGGCGAAACGGTCGGCACCACGACCTCCTCGAGCACGTACCCGTTCCCTGTCCTCAAGGACTCGGTGAACCTCAAAGGTGACGACCTGATGATGCCGCTGCAGATGGTCAACGAGATCAAGGGCGACCAGTGCGACAAGACGGCGGGCCAACCCAACACCGCGAACTTCGCGCTGTGTCCGTCCTGGAAAGCCAGCTAGCCAGAACCTAGAGCAACCAGTTACAAACAAGTGAGTCCGGGGCAGCTCCTACTCTTCGCGGTGGGCGGGCTGGCCAATGCGGCCTACCTGTTCATCGTGGCGGCGGGGCTGTCCCTGGTGTTCGGGGCGTTGCGCGTAATCAACATGGCGCACGGTTCGCTCTACATGGTCGCCGCGTTCGTGACCGTGGTCATCGCGAACCAGGTCGGCGCCAACCTCGGCTTCTGGGCGGGGCTTTTGGTAGCCGTAGCCGTCACCGGTGCCATCGGTGGAATCATCGAAGTCCTCGTCCTTCGGCGCGTCTACGGCAGGGAGCATCTGATCCAGCTGCTCGGGACCTACGCGGTGAGCCTGGTG
>DASWGF010000345.1:0-2586 GCA_036393875.1 Candidatus Dormiibacterota bacterium | reverse complement strand
GCGGCCAGCGGCACGAGCGCTGCCAGCAGCCACAGCCGCCACCAGATCGGCCGGTCCAGGCCGCGCACGAGCTCGTGGCCACAGAAACCGCAGTACCGGTCGAAGGGTCCGGCGATGCCTCGACAGCTTCCGCATTGATGCAGCTGCAGGCCGCAGTGCCCGCATCGCGACTCCTCGGAGTGGTCCATGACCACCATGGCGGGTTGATCGCAACGCGGGCATAAGCTCGGGGCGACGAGCGCGAGCGGCGGAAGTTTCATCGGTCTAGATCTCTGTGATGACGGGAATCACCATCGGGCGCCGCCGGGTCTGCTTGTAAACCGTCTTCGAGACGGCGTCGTGGATCGCCTCATTGAGAACGTTGACGTCGGCATGCGTGTTGGCAAAGCCGCCGATGCTTGCCATGACGGCTTTCCTCGCATCCGCCATGAGTTTGGCCGAAAGCTCGGGCTCGATGACGCCTCGCGACACGAGGTCCGGGCCCGCGCGCACCGTTGCGGTGTCGCGATCGAGAACCAACGTCACGACCAGGATCCCATCCTCGGCGAGGTGCCTGCGGTCGCGAAGGACGGCCTGTTCGACGTCGCCGACGCCAAGCCCGTCCACGAAGACCAGCCCGGTATCGATCTTGTCGCCCCGCCTGATCGATTCGTGGTCAAGCTCGACCGTCTGGCCGTCTTCGATCACGACGATCCGATCCACGTCGATCCCCGCCTCACGTGCGATGTCGGCGTGCTGATAGAGCTGGCGGTACTCGCCATGCACGGGAATGAAGTAGCGCGGGCGTACGGCGTCGATCATCTCCCGCAACTCGTCCTTCTGGGCATGGCCGGTGACGTGCACATGGCCGACCTCGGAGTAGAACACGTGCGCACCATGCCGGTACAGGTTGTTGACCGTCTGGTGCACCATGCGCTCGTTGCCAGGGATCGGGCGGGCGGAGATGACGACCCAGTCCCCCTTCAGGACGTTGACCAGTGGATGGCGCTGGGCCGCGAAGCGCGCGAGCGCCGACATCGGCTCGCCCTGGCTGCCGGCGGTCAGGAGCAGCAGCTTCGAAGGCGGGACCTTGTCCGCGTTCTCGAGCTGGACCGTCAGGCCTTCGGGCACCTGGAGGAAGCCGAGCTCACGGGCGGTCTTGAAGTTGGTCTGCAGGCTGCGCCCGACCACGGCAACCTTGCGATCGAACTGCACCGCCATTCTCACGAGGTGCTGGATGCGGTGGATGTTCGATGCGAAATTCGCCACCACGATGCGGCCGGGCGCCTCGCCGAAGATGCGCTCGAAAGGCGCATGCAGGTCTCGCTCCGATCCAGAGCGGCCCGACCGCTCCGCGTTGGTGGAGTCGCTGAGCAACAACAGCACGCCATCGTCGCCCAGGCGGCGGAAACGTTCCATGTCGGTCGGGTGGCCGTCGGGAGGATCGGGATCAAGCTTGAAGTCGCTGGTGTAGATGACTCTGCCGACCGGAGTCTCGATCGCGAGCGCGACCGCGTCAGGAATCGAATGACACACGGCCACCGTCTCGACGCGAAACGGACCCAGCTGCACCGTATCGCCCACACGGACCTCGCGCAGGTCTGACTCGCGCAGGATGCGGTGCTCCTTCAGCTTGGGCTTGACGAGCCCCAGCGTCAGCCGCGTGCCGTAGACAGGGACGTTCAGCTTCTTCAACGCGTACGGCAGCCCGCCGATGTGGTCCTCGTGGCCGTGGCTGAGGAAGATGCCCAGCACCTTGCGGCCTTTGTCGAGCAGGTACGAGATGTCAGGCAGGACGAGGTCGATGCCAAGCATCTCGTCCTGCGGGAACATGAGCCCGGCGTCGACGACGAGGACCTGGTTCTCCCATTCGAGCGCCCACATGTTGATGCCGACTTCGCCGAGGCCGCCCAGCGGCAGGTACCGAAGCCGCGAGTCTTTCACAACAGGCGTAGCTGTTCGGCTTCCTGTTTAGGGACTGGCACAGGTTCCGGCGGTGGTGGTGGCGCAAGGAGCTTGTCGAGGTATGCCTTGACGCGATCGAAGTCGTGCTCGAGGTCCGCGACCAGCGCTCCGTTGTGCAGCGCGGCGGCCGGGTGATACAGCGGCACATAAGCCACCTCGCCGCGGCGCACGAGGCTGCCGTGTATGCGCGAGATCGAACCCTGGCCGGGCAGTAGTCGCTCCAGCGCGTGGCGCCCGAGGATGAGCACGACCTTCGGCTTGATCATCGACAGCTGCCGGACCAGGTACGGCGAGCATGACTCGACCTCGTTCGGCATCGGGTCGCGGTTCTGTGGCGGGCGGCACTTGAGCACGTTGGTGATGTAGACGTCTGAGCGTCCCAGGCCGATTCGGGCCAGGAGCGTGTCCAGCAGCTTGCCCGCGGCGCCGACGAACGGCTCTCCCTGGCGGTCCTCGTTGAAGCCAGGCGCCTCGCCCACGATCATGATGTCGGCGGGGCACGGTCCAACTCCAGGCACGGCCTGCGTGCGCGTCGCGTGGAGACCGCATTTGACACACGCGCGGACCTCGGTATGGAGCTGCTCGAGCTCGAGCGATGCGCTAGGCGACTTTCACTCCCGTCTTGAATGTGATCAAGTCCCC
>DASWGF010000344.1:0-3345 GCA_036393875.1 Candidatus Dormiibacterota bacterium | reverse complement strand
TGCGGGGCGGCCCGGACTTTCAGCGAGCTTGGCGTCAGACGGGAGGAACGCGTGCTGATCGTCGCTTACGACAGCCCCGGGTGGGTGGCCGCGTTCCTGGGTGCGATGCGGCTTGGAGCGGTGCCGGTTCCCGTCAATCCTCTCCTCCAGCGTTCCGAGGACTACGACCACTACATCGAGGACTCGCTCGCCCGCGTCGTCGTCGTCGACGGCGCCACGGAGGAGAAGCTGAAGGCGGCCGTCGAGCGCGCGGCCGCGCCCCCACAACTCCTTCGCGCCGGGCAGATTGCGGTCGAAGAGGAGGTCGATCCAGCCCCGACGCGCCGCGACGACATGGCCTTCTGGCTCTACAGCTCGGGCTCGACGGGGAAGCCCAAGGCGGTTGTGCATCTTCACCACGACATCCCGTACACGTGTGTCACCTACGCCGAGCAGGTGCTTGGCATCACCGAACGCGACACGACTTTCTCGACCACAGGACTCTTCCACGCATATGGCTTCGGCAACAACCTCACATTTCCTTATTGGGTGGGAGCGTCGACGGTCCTTCACGCGGGCCGGCACACTCCTGCCACGGTGCTGGACACGATCGAGAAGCGCCGGCCGACGCTCTTCTTCTCCGCGCCGACCCTCTACAACGCGATCCTCAACTTCGAAGGCTCGCGGGACAGAGATCTCTCGTCGATTCGCCATTGCGTCGCTGCCGCCGAGGCCCTTCCCGCGGAGGTGTGGCGGCGCTGGCAGGAGGCTTACGGACTGACCATCCTCGACGGCGTCGGCTCGACCGAGTTGCTTCACATCTATTGTTCCAACCGGCCCGACGACCTTCGGCCCGGTTCCAGCGGCAAGCCGGTCCCCGGTTACGAGCTGAAGATCCTCGACGACGAGGGCAAGCCCGTAGCGGCGGGGGAGGCGGGAGACCTCTACGTCAAAGGCGACAGCGCCCTCGCGTTTTATTGGGCCCAGCACGAGAAGACCAAACGGTCGGTGCTCGGGGAATGGTTCTTCACCGGCGATCGCTACCGCGTCGATGCTGAGGGCTTCTACTGGTACGAGGGTCGCTCTGACGACATGATCAAGGTGAGCGGGCTCTGGGCCTCGCCGATCGAGATCGAGTCGGCGCTGATGGAGCACCCATTGGTGGCCGAGAGCGCGGTGGTCGGCGTCGAGGTCGAGGGATTCACGAAAATCAAGGCCTTCGTCATCATCAAAGGCGAGGCGGCGGCCGGCGATGCGCTCGTGGCCGAGCTCCAGGAGCACTGCAAGTCGCGCCTCCAGCGCTACCAGTACCCGCACCTCATCGAGTTCGTGCCCGAGCTACCCAAGACCGTGACCGGCAAGATCCAGCGCTACAAGCTGCGCGAGCGGGAAACCTCAGAGGCCCGTGCCTAAGAAAATCGCCGTACTGCCCTGCGACGGAGCGGGCAAGGAGGTCGTCCCGGAGGCGATCAAGGTGCTGCGCGCGGCCGGCGCCGATTTCGAGTTCGAGGAGTTCGACGTCAACGCGGACGCCTACCTGCGCACGGGCGTCGCGATCCCCGAGGACATTTGGAAACAGGTCGCCGCCGCAGATTCCATCCTGTTCGGCGCGGTCGGCGACCCGCGCGTCTCCGATCCGAGCTACCTGGGCGGCGTTCTCCTCCGGCTGCGCTTCGGGCTCGACCTGTACGTCAACCTTCGCCCCGCCAAGCTCTATGACGACCGCCTATCACCGCTTCGTCGAGAGGATCGACGGCGCACGGACCTGTTGATCGTTCGGGAGAACACCGAGGGCCTGTATGTGGGCATGGGCGGCCGGTTCAAGAAGGGCACCGAAGACGAGATCGCGACCCAGGAAGACGTCAACACATATCTGGGCGTGACGCGGATCATCGAGCACGCCTTCGGGACGGCGAAGCGCGAGGTCGTCATGGTCGACAAGTCCAACGCGATGGTTTTCGCGGGCGCCCTCTGGCAGGAGCGCTGGAAGGCTGTCGCGGCCGCTCATCCGGAGGTGAAGACGCGGCATCTTCTCGTCGATGCGGCGGCAATGCAGCTGGTCAAGGACCCCGGCCAGTTCGACGTCATCGTCACCGGCAACCTGTTCGGCGACATCCTCTCCGACCTCACCGCCGAGCTGGTCGGCGGCATGGGGATCGCGCCCTCGGCAAACATCAATCCGACCACCGGCCGCGGTCTCTTCGAGCCCGTCCACGGCACCGCGCCGGACATCGCCGGCAAGGGCCTGGTGAACCCGGTGGGGGCGATTTTGAGCGCGGCTATGATGGTGAAACACCTGGGTGTTCCTGACATGGCAGACGCGATCGAGGGTGCGGTCGAATCAGCCATTCGAGCCCGCGAGTGCACACGCGACATCGGCGGTGAATTGTCGACCTCGCAGGCCGGCGACGCAATCGTCAAGAGGCTGAAGGACTAACGACAGATGGGCATGACGATGACGGAGAAGATCCTGGCTCGCGCCAGCGGCCGCGAAAGCGTGCGCCCGGGCGACCTGATCCTGGCCAAGATCGACTTCGCGATGGGCCACGACCTGACGATCCCTCCCGCCGGCAAGATCATGCGGGAGCAGATGGGCGCCGAAAAGATCTGGGATCCCGACCGAGTGGCCGTGACCCAGGACCACTTCCAGCCGGCGAAGGATGCGGCCAGCGCCACCCTCGGCCGCCTGACCCGCGAGTTCTCCCACCAGATGGGGGTCAAGTGGTACTTCGAGGTGGGCCAGGGCGGGATCTGCCACACGGTGCTGCCCGAGAACGGGCTCGTGCTCCCAGGTGAGCTGGTCGTCGGCGCCGACTCGCACAGCTGCACCTACGGCGCACTGAACAACTTCGCCACCGGCATCGGCTCCACCGACCTCGCGTGCGTCATGGCGCTCGGTGAGCTGTGGTTCCGGGTGCCGGAAACGTTGAAGTTCGTGTATCACAACCGCCTCCAGGAGTGGGTCGAGGCGAAGGACCTGATCCTCTACGTCATTGGCAAGATCGGCGTCGACGGAGCGAGGTCCAAGGCGATGGAGCACGCCGGCGAGACGCTCAAGTTCATCGACATGGAGGCCCGCCTCACCATCACCAACATGGCCATCGAGGCAGGCGCCAAGAATGGCATCCTCGAGTTCGACGAGGTGACCAGGGAGTATCTCGACGGGCGCGCCAAGCGACCGTACACGCCGGTCTTCTCCGACCCCGATGCCGAGTACGAGAAAATCTTCGAGTTCGACGCGGCCGCGGTGGAGCTCGGCGTCGCCAAACCCATGTCGCCCGACAACTACGCGCCCTTGTCGGAGGTTCTCGGTACGCGGCTCGACCAGGTGTTCATCGGCTCGTGCACCAATTCGCGCATCACCGA
>DASWGF010000343.1:0-7527 GCA_036393875.1 Candidatus Dormiibacterota bacterium | reverse complement strand
GGAAGTAGTGGCGCCGGCGCAGCCACCAGCCGCGCGGCATCTCCGGCTTGTAGACGCGAGGAGCAGTTCCCGTCGAGGCCGCCGCCTCGTCGCCCTCTGTCATTCTTCGCGGTTGCCGTAAGGCAGCACGAAGCGCGTGGTCGTGTCGAGCTTGGTCTGCTGGATGGCCTTGGCCGGATCGACGCCCTTGGGGCACACCACTGAGCATTCGCCCACGAAGCTGCACTCCCAGACGCCCTCGGAGTTCGCGAGCACGGGCAGCCGATCCTTGAGACCCTGGTCCCGCGAGTCCAGGTTGTAGCGGCGCGCGAGCGCGGTCGCCGCCGGGCCGAGGAACTCGTTGTTCAGGCCGTAGACCGGGCAGGCGGCGTAGCAGAGCATGCAGTTGATGCACTCGCTGAACTGGCGAAACTCATCGATCTGATCCATGGTCTGGCGGTGCTCGCCGGCGCCAAGCGGGTATTCCTGCTTGCGGATGATCCATGGCTTGATGGACTTCAGCTTGTGCATGAAGTCCTCCATGTCGATGACGAGGTCGCGCACGATCGGGAAGTTCTGCAGCGGCTCGACCGTGATCGAGCGCGGCCAGTAATCGCGCATGAACGCGTTGCAGGTGAGCTTTGGGACCCCGTTGACCATCATCCCGCAGCTGCCGCAGATGCCCATTCGGCACGACCATCGATAGCTCAAGCTGCCGTCGACGTGTGCCTTGATGTGGTTGAGCGCGTCCAGGACCACCATGCTGTCGTCCGAGAAGGGGATGTCGTATGACTGCAATCGCGGCGCCTTGTCCTTCTCGGGATCGAAGCGCGTGGTCCTGATCGTGATCCTCTTTTCAGCCATCAGTAGGTCCTCGCCTGGGGTTTGAAGTTGGTGATGCGGACGTCGGTGTATTCGAGTTTCGGTTCGGCGCCATCCGTACGAAATGCGACCGTGTGCTTCAGCCACTTAGCATCGTCGCGCTCGGGAAAATCACGGCGGGAATGCGCACCCCTCGACTCCTCTCGGGCCAGCGCGGAGTAGGCGATGGTCTCGGACACCTCGAGCATGAAATCGAGCTCGAGCGCGGCCGTCAGCTCGGTGTTGAATGTGCGGCTCGAGTCCTCGATCTTGATCTTCTCGAAACGGTCGCGGAGGGCGCCCAGCTGGCGGCTCAGCTTCTCGAGGCCATCGCGGGTCCGGAACACTCCCGCCCCGGCATCCATGTCGTGCTGCATCTCCTCGCGGATGGTACCGATGCGTTCCTCGCCGCCCTTCTTGTCGAGAAACGAAGCCTCGATCCGCTTCGTCTCATCGGCGAGCAGGGCCGTCACCGGGTTCGCGCCGACCGGACCCGCCGAGCTCGCGTGCTCGGCCGCGGCGCGACCGGCGGCGGCGCCGAACACGAGGCACTCGGACAGCGAGTTCGAGCCGAGCCGGTTGCCTCCGTTGAGCCCGACATTGGCACACTCGCCCGCAGCGTAGAGGCCGGCGATCGGAGTCGCGCCGGAGATGTCGGCGTCGACGCCTCCCATCATGTAGTGCATGACCGGCCGTACGGGGATTGGGTCCTTGACGATGTCGATCCCGACGAACTCGCGACCCAGCTCGCGCATGAACGGAAGCTTCGCATCGATCTTCTCTTCGCCAAGGTGCCGGACGTCGAGATGCATGAACTTTCCATGCGGTCCCTCGAATCCGCGGCCTGCCTCGAACTCGGTGACCATGGCGCGAGAGATGATGTCGCGCGGTCCCAGCTCCATCTTGTTGGGAATGTAGCGCTCAAGAAAGCGCTCCCCGTCCTTGTTGAGCAGGTAGCCGCCCTCGCCGCGTACGGCCTCCGTGATGAGGATGCCGGTGAAAGGAAGCCCGGTCGGATGGAACTGCACCATCTCCATGTCCTTCAGCCCGACCCCGGCCCGGTAAGCCAGCGCCATGCCATCCCCGGTGCAGATGTTGCCGTTGGTGGTGAATGCATAGACGCGTCCGAGACCACCGGTCGCGAGGATGACCGATTTTGCGGTGATCGCCTGGAGGCGTCCGCTGCGTATGTCGATCGCGACCACGCCGACGCAGCGCGAATCCTCAACCAGGAGCTTGGTGGCGAAGGCCTCGTCGTGGCGATGGATCTGGCTGTACTTGAGCGAGGTCTGGAAGACGGTGTGCAGCATGTGGAAGCCCGTCTTGTCGGCCGCGAAGCATGTGCGCCACGTGGTCATGCCGCCGAAAGGGCGCGCCGAGATCTTGCCGTCGGGGTCTCGGCTCCAAGGGCAGCCCCAGTGCTCCATCTGGATGACCTCGATCGGGGCCTCGCGAACAAAGGCCTCGACCACGTCCTGGTCGGCGAGATAGTCCGAACCCTTGATCGTGTCGAAGGCGTGGTTCTCGTAGCTGTCCTCCGGCCGCAGGGCAGCTGCCGCGCCGCCTTCGGCCGAGACGGTGTGGCTGCGCATCGGGTAGACCTTGGAGACCATCGCGATCTTGAGCCTGGGGTTGGCGTCGACCGCGGCGATCGCCGCCCTGAGGCCGGCCAGCCCACCGCCGACCACCAGGACGTCGTAGCTCTCAAAATCCATGCCGAAGCTCAATGTTATTCGGTCCCCTGAACTGACTCCGTTCTGGCGGCGGCCGCCCGAGCGCTATGCCGGCGAGCTGCCCGACCACACCGACGTCCTCGTCATCGGCGGCGGCATCACCGGCACCAGCCTCATGCATCACCTGGGCGCGCGAGGGATGGACGCAGCGCTGGTCGAACGGGCCCACATCGCCGCGGGCGCGAGCGGGCGGAATGCCGGTTTCCTCCTCGCCGGCGTGGCCGACAGCTATGCCGAGGCGGTCCTCAGCTACGGACGTGCCCGGGCGCATGAGATCTGGGACATGACCCTCGTCAACCACGCCACGATGATCGAAGCCGTGGCGGGCCGGCCGGTCGGGCATCGCCGCATGGGCAGCGCGATCCTCGCGTCCGGCGCGGAGGAGGCGGCTTCGCTCGCGGAATCCGCAGAGCTTTTGAATGAGGACGGATTCGAAGCGTCATGGGACGGCCGCACCCTGGTCAATCCGCTCGACGGTGAGGTCGATCCCGCCGCAGTGGTGGGCGCTCTCGCGCGCCAGGCGCCGCCTGAAGCGATCCGCGAAGGCGTGAACGTCACCGCCATCGAGGCGCGGTCGAACGAGGTCCTGGTGCATGCAAATGGCGCCGAGTGTCACGCCGGTTGCGTGATCCTGGCCATGAACGCGTACACGCCGCAGCTGCTCGCGCAGGTCGAGATCCAGCCACGCCGCGCGCAGATGCTGGCGAGCGCACCCGATGCGGCTGGTCTTTGCGACCTCCCCACGTACTCTCATTTCGGTTACCGCTACTGGAGGCAATTGGCCACCGGTGAGGTTCTCGTCGGCGGGTGGCGCGACACCGCCTACGAGGCGGAGGTGGGATATGACGAACGGCCCACGGACGCGATCCAGGCCCACCTCGATGGGCAGCTGACGCGGATGGGCGCGGAGGCAAAGGTCACGCATCGCTGGGCCGGCACCATGGGATTCACAGAATCGGGGCTGCCGCTGGTCGGTCCGGTCGACGGCCTGCCGAACGTCTATGTGTGCGCCGGGTTCAACGGGCACGGCATGGGCTTCGCGTTCGTCAGCGCGAAAATGCTCGTCGACTCTCTTTAGGTGCCGGGAGCGACCGGCCCAGAAAATCGATCCAGTTGGCGCCCATGATGCCCTCGACCTGGGCCGCGCCGAAATGGCGGCGCAACAGGCCTGGCAAGAACTTCTTCAGCTCGCCAAGGTCGTGAATCGGTCCGTATCGCGAATCGATGCCGCCGTCGAGGTCGGTGCCCAGGCCGACGTGCTCGGGGCCGCCGGCCGCGCGCGCCAGGTGCACCGCGTGGCGGACCACATCGTCCAGCGTGGTTCGTCCTTTCGCACGCAGATGCGAGGGATAGAAGCTGATGCCGAGGATCCCCCCTCGCCGCGCGACCTCCGCCGCGGTGGCGTCGGTGATCTGCCGATCGCCGGGAACGATCTCGCGCGCGTTGCTATGCGAGCAGATGATGGGCCCACGCCACAGTTCGAAGGCATCGGCCACAGCCTGGTCGGCCATGTGGCTGAGGTCGAGGATCACATGCTTGCGTCGCATCGCTTTCAAAAGCTGCACGCCGAGGTCGGTCAGCCCGCCCGGCGCGCCGGTGCCGCCGCTGTAGCGAGTGCGGCTCCAGGCCGGGCCGATGATCCTCACACCCATGTCCGTCCACGCTCCGAGTTGCGATGGGGTCTCGATCGGATCGGCGCCTTCCATGAGCAGGACGGCGGCGATCTGTCCCTTTCTCCAGCCGCGCACATACGTCTGGAGCTCGCGCGAGTCGCGGATCAGCTGGAGGCCGCATGACTTGTAGTAGTTGACCTGCGCGACGGCCATGATGTGCGCCTCGTGCGCGTTCTCGTAGACGAAGCGCGTGCGCATCGCCCGGCGCGCGCGAGCCGGCGCCGTGTAGAGCGTCGCGCAGACCAGGCCCACGCCGGATGAAGTGAGGGCCGGGCGGCTGATCACGTACCCGGGAGCCGGCGGGGCCAGGAAGCCGCGACCGTCTGAGGTCGCGTTCCAGGCGATGTCGAGATGCGCGTCGACGATCATCGTGCGGCCACGAGCACGGCGCGTCCGGCCGCCTCGACCGGAGCCTCCCCCTCCACCAGCGCGACACAGAAGGTGGCGGCGAGGGCGTCCGCGTCCTGCTCGGCAGACTGCCCGGCCAGGCGCCGGCCGTGCACGTGGCAACCGCCGGCCGCAAGCCTGGTCACAGGCACCGAGGCTATGCCCTCCAGCGGTACTCCCAGCTCGGCCGCCGTCGCTTCGTCGACGAAGAGGACGTCCGGATGGATCTCGGCGAGCTCGAATGCAGCCTGGGGTCCCCTGACTTTGATCCAGTTGGCGTCTCCGAGCTCGAGGGCGACCACGGCGCCCTGGCGCCTGGCGGATTCCACCGTGCCGCGGAACTCAGCCTTCCGAGTCGGCTCCAGCAGCAGGCTCGCGCGGAGGTAGATCAGCACGGCACCGGACCAGCCCCCGCGCCGCGTGGGGGCGGCGAGGGTGGCCTGCCGGCCCAGGCGACCAACCCACTCGCAGAACCCGGCCTCGTTCCCCAGGGCGGCGAACATCGGGTCGAGAATAACTTGACCCGAATCCCTGTATAGGGTGATAATGAAGTCCTTCACTATGAATCGGAACACCATGAACCTCCCCGCCTCCGGCGCCCCGCCGGACCTGCATAGCGTCCACGAGCTCGGCCGCGATGATGCCGGCCGCCTGTACAGCGTCCGCATGCGGGAGCTATTCGCTCCCCTCGGCGTCGACATGAGCGCCGTCGAAGCTCTGGCCGCCTTGAAGATCGCTGGCCACTCGCTGGGCATGCTCATGGAGCGTTGGGCCGAGCAGCACGGCCTCAGCCAGGGCCGCATGGGCGTGCTCTTTCGGCTCTTGCGCTGCGGTGACACCCCCCTGGGTGACCTGGCGGAAGACCTCGGGTCGACCCCTCGCAACATCACCGGGCTTGTGGATCACCTCGAAAAAGACGGCCTGGTGGAGCGCGTCCCCGACCCGGACGACCGTCGCTCGGTGCGGGCGCGGTTGACAGAGGCCGGCCGCGGCCAGATCGAAGCGATCTGGAAACAGGGAATCGACCACCAGTTCGAGATGGTCGAGGGGTTCAGCAAGGAGGACCTGGCGCAGCTGCGACACCTGTGCCTGCAGCTGGTCGAGAACGCCAGGAAGGAGCTCGCAAAGTGATAACTCAAGGACTGTCGCGCAGGCGCGTAATCCTGGCCACCGCCGGGACGATGCTGGCGCTGCTGCTGGCCGCGCTCGACCAGACGATCGTCGGCACCGCCATCCCGCGCATCGTCGCCGACCTGAACGGGCTCGACCGACTGGCCTGGGTCACCACTGCCTACCTCGTCACGTCGACCACCATGACCCCGATCGCCGGCAAGCTCGGCGACCTCTTCGGCCGCAAGCCGTTCCTGCTCGCGGGGATGATCGGCTTCGTCGCCGCGTCCGTGGTGTGTGGGGTGGCGCAGGACATGACCCAGTTGATCGTGTTCAGAGGCATCCAGGGCATCTTCGGCGGGGTGCTGTTCGCCACGGTCTTCACCGTGATCGGCGACCTGTTCCCGCCCGAGAATCGGGGCCGCGTGCAGGGCCTGTTCGGCGGCGTGTTCGGGCTCAGCGCCATCATCGGCCCGACCGCCGGTGGCTTCATCACCGACCACTTCGGCTGGCGCTGGGTCTTCGAGGTCAACATCCCGGTCGGCATCATCGCCGTGGCGGTCGTGCTGGTCGGCCTTCCCTACGTCCGCTCAAAGGCGTCGTGGCGGGACATCGACTTCTGGGGCGCGTTCACGCTGGCTGCCGGCGTGGTCCCGCTACTCATCGCCCTTTCCATCACCCGCGACCACGCGTGGACCTCGCCCGAGGTCGTGGGTCTGCTTGCCCTCGCGGCGGCGATGCTGGCGGCATTCGTCTTCGTCGAAGGCCGCGTCGAGCAGCCCATCGTGCCCCTGGAGCTGTTCAAGAACACCACATTCACGGTGTCGATGATCGTGGGCTTTCTCACCGCGTTCGGCATGTTCGGCTCGATCCTGTTCACGCCCCTCGTCTTCCAGGGCGTGCTCGGCATCAGCGCCACCAACTCCGGCGCGCTCATCACGCCGATGATGTTCGGCCTGCTCGCGGCGAGCACGCTGACCGGCTTCGTGATGCGCCGGATCAAGTACTACCGGTTCCTCGGCACCCTGGGCGTGGCGGTGATGATCGTCGGCATGTACCTGCTCTCGCTGATCACGCCGTCCTCCCAGGAATGGCGCGTGGTCGCGGCACTGATCGTGGTCGGGCTCGGCATCGGCACCACCTTCCCCCTGTACCTGACTGCCGTGCAGGTCGCCCTCCCCCGCAAGTACCTGGGTGTGGCGTCGAGCCAGATCCAGTTCTGGCGCAACCTCGGCGGCACCGTCGGCAGCTCGATCCTCGGCGCGGTGCTGGCGAACCGCCTGCCTGGCTACCTCAGCGCCAGGATCGCCGACCTGCACCTCCCAGCCCAGGCGCTGCAGCACCTTCCGTCAGGCGGCGCCAACTCGATCCTTCAGCCCGGCGCCTTGAACCAGCTGCCGAAGGTGGTGGCGACTGCCATCCGCCTGGCGCTGGCGGACACCCTGCACGACATCTACTTCTTCGCGGGGTTGATCCTGATCGTGGCGCTGGTCTCGACAGTCTTTCTCAAGGAAGTCCCGCTCAGCGGGGCTCCAAGCCGGACGGGATTCGCCGGCCCGGTGGCTGCTGATGAGGCTGACGAGGCCGACAACGCGCGCGAGGCCGTACCCGCCTGAAAAGCGCTCTCTCCAAATTCCCGCCCAGCGCGTTAAAATCGCCCCCGAACCGCTAGAGGGGGTAGACCGGTCACCTTCGTCCGGGCCTCTGAGCGACTTTCTAGGGGAGGCCAGACGGTGAGTTTCTCGGACAGGACGTTGCAGTGCCGCGACTGTGGGCGCGATTTC
>DASWGF010000342.1:0-16376 GCA_036393875.1 Candidatus Dormiibacterota bacterium | reverse complement strand
CCGCCGGGGCCCACCCGGCTGTCGGTGTGCTCGCCGGCAAAGAACAGCCGCCCACCCAGTGGTGCGGCAATCAGCGGCAGCACCGAATCCCTCTGGTCGCCGATCGGGGCTCGGACCACCGCTCGCGACCAGGGGTCGTGGGTCCAGCTCTTGACCGATCCGAACAGGCGCTTGATCGGCCGTCCCACCACCGAGCTCAAGGTTGCGTCGACCTGGTCCAAGATCTCCTCGTCCAGCAGTCCTGAAGGCTCTGCATCCCCCGCGGCCAGGCCCGAGACAACGATCTTATCGCCACCCTGATGGACGGACTGCTCCATGACAAAGCCCGGCATCCGATCAGTGAAGCAGCCCGAGCCGATGGCTTGCTTGATGAGGTCGCGTTCCGAGTACTGCACCACGAGCCTGGTGGCATTGCCGTACCGCAGCTGCAACAGCGCCTTCACCTTCTCGGCCGGTAGGACGGGGGCGAAGCCCAGCTCCGAAACCAGGGGCCCCGGCACGGTGACCACCACGCGGTCGGAGTGAAACGTCTCGTGGTCGGACTCGACCGTTACCCCTGTCGCGCTCCAGCCGACAACCCGCACGGGCTGGTTCAGACGCACATCGACCTTGCTCGCCATCGCCCGGGGCAGCCTGTCATTGCCGCCCTTGATCTTTCGATACCCCTCGCCCCAGGAGAGCTCGACGTTCAGCTCCTGTGCGTCGGCAATCCGGAGCGGGGCCGCGGGGGTGGATTGGGCGATCGCCGCCAGTAGGAGCTCCGCCGGCTGGGAGACTCGCGCTCGGCGCAGCCACTGGGCCACCGATTCGTAATGACCTGGTCGAGTCGACCTAACAGCCACGCGCAACTCGGTGACCAGCTCGACGGCTGCGTCGCGTTCGAGGCGCCGGCCGCCGAAGATGAGGTCGGGAACGTCGGTCCCGAGGCTGAATTCTTCGGTGAGCTCGAGGTCGAACTTTTCACAGAGGCCGGCGATGTGGTTCTGCCCGTGGTAGATGATCTCGGCGCCGACGTCCGCGAACTGACCGTCCGCGAACCCCTCGCGTAGGGTGAAGACGCGACCTCCGACGCGGTCGCGGGCCTCCAGCACCACCACGTCGTGGCCGGCGGACTGCATTTCCGTGGCGGCGACCAGGCCCGACAGCCCGGCGCCGACGACCAGGACCTTCACGCCGCCAGCGCTTCCATCGTCTCGCGAGCGTGGCACAAAAAGTACTCGGTCGTCGTCGTCCCGCTCCCGGGCGGGTGGACGTGGCTGTCGATTCAGCGACAGGGCGGGCTTCCGGTCCGCCGCTGGCGAGACCTTCAGCGCATCAGAACGAACTCATGGGATCCGAGTGCGAGGCCGTCGAAGTCTTCCCCGTAGAGTCGCGCCTGCACGATCCCGCAAATGCTTACGACCTCTGGGTCGCGCCTGAGGGTCACCGGTTCCCTTTCGGCTGGAACTATCGCCACGTCCTGAACGTGAAGCAGGCCGCAGCCCGCGGCCTGGGCCAGAAGCCCGTCGAAGGCTAGGCTGCTGCTACGTTGGCGGCTGGGAAGTGCAGAGCACTGTTTCTGGAGGGGTGCGCATGGCGAGGTTGAAGGAGAAGGTCGAGAAGGTATACGGATCGGCCCCGTCGCCGCTGAGTGATTTCGCACCTTTTGCCCGGGAGGGTCTCGACGGTGCGGACTACAAGTTCGTGGAGTCGAATGGGCCTGAGGCGGCCCGACAACTGCTCCGATTCGTGAGCGAGCTCCCGGCGAAGTCCGGCTGCACGAGCCTTGAACAATTCCTGCTTGGCGTGAAACCGAGCAATGCCGCCGCCGCGTCCAAGGCGCTTGGGGACTGGGAGAAGCTGGTGACACGATCATTCGAGCTCGCGCAGATCACGGACTGGGACGAGGCCGGCGTACGAGACATGGCCGAGCAACTTCTTCCGCTGATTCGGGAAGTCGCTGAATTTGTCTACCCGGCCGCCACGGCATGGGGCCTTACTTCTGCAACGGGTCCCGCGTCTAAACCGGCAGGGTCGCGCGCCTCCGATTCATGACTGACCCCTAACCGCTGAGTCGACCGCGACGTACACGTTCGCCAACGACAGTGCTACCACGACGGCCGGAGCGATCCAACCAGACGGCTCGTGAGTAACGGCAATCGCGGCATCGGCTCCCGCCCACAACAGAATCAGCGCACGGAGCAACACAGTGTTGTTCGACGGATACCTCATGTACCAAGGCAACCGAAGGCCCTTGATCCCGCGGCCCTGCACCAGGTCGAGCCCTTCGCGGAAAACCTTCGAGTCAGTCTGTGATTCGATCGCGAGAGCCTCGCGGATTCGGAGTCTTGCGATGAGGTTCGACCGTGCGTGCGTGATCAGGGTCGGGATGGCGAGCACTAGGCCGAACACGCCGACCGCATAGGCCGGCTCGATCGAGCCCGTGAGGTGCACGGTCTTGGTGGGATCGGATGAGAGCGACTGAAGGGCGAGACCAAGGAGAACAGCCTGCGGCACGAAGAAGGTCGCGAAGAGCGCCCATTGGTTCTGAGTGTCGTGTTCGAGGAGTCTCACTGCCATCTCGTAGAGACGCCACTTACCGTCCGCTGCCATCCGGGTACCTAGCTCCGCTTGTGTTCGAGAGCTTTCATCATGCGGTCGTAGAGAAGCCAGAGGTTAGGAATGAAGACGACCCAGACCGGTACGCAGAAGGCGGCATTGGTGCACCGATCCAGGAACGTGAGCGGTCGTGGCTCCTTCGGACGGTTCTCCTCCATCGCCGCTCCTAGCCGTTTCTGTTGCTCGGCCGAGAACAAGTGCCGACGCAGTACCAACTCGGAGTCACGAAAGAGTCCTGCCAGACGCGAGATGATCTCTCGGTCCTCACCTCGAAACCGGACCCCTATGTTGCCTATCGAGTTGGTGAGGAGGCGGTCGTAGCTGTCGAGCTCCAGGTACGGAGCCGCGACCCTGGCGGTCTCGTCGGCGGACAATAGTTGGGCCAGGGCTTCGGCCCTGCCGGGCTGGTCCCACTCGTGTCGTGTCGCTATGACCCGCGGGGGCATGAGGCTACGCGAGAGGTCCACCATCAAGGAGTTGTAGGCGATCTCCCAGTAGATGAACCGCCCGACTCGCTGAGCGGGGGATCCCTTCGTCCTGCTCTGGTAGGCCTTGCCTACGCCACCGGCAGCCTCCATGAGCATCTTCAATGCGCCGAGACCGGTTTCGGCAATCGTGATCTCGTTCATCGCGCGGCCCAGACCGCCTTCCAATGCTCGCTACGGCGTCCGTGCTCCGTGCACTGCCGGACATCAAGGCGGTTGGCGCTGACTATGTAGCTGTCGCCGCAGCACGGACCGCACGCGCGCCCGTCATGGACACGCAGTTCGACTCTCCAGAGAGGACAGGCACCCTCGACTAAGATTCCGATGGCGCGTTCGACCTGGACGCTCAGAGACTCCCTCACACGACAAACGGTCTCACGCAGTTACCGCCTCGCTCCACGTAAGCACTCCGTCCTGCTGTGGGTAGAGCAGGTCACTTCCCTCCTGATCAGCGGCAGCGGCCTCGAAATTGAAGTTGCCCGGGTCCTTAGGGGATCCGTCGATGTTGACAGTCTTGGTCGCTCCGGACTCCAGCGGTCCGCATTCGAGACGCTCCAGGTCCTTGTTGATCGAGCAGCCGCCGTCGTTGCCTGTGATGACGTGGTGCTTGAACCAGTCGTCCCCGGAGTTCAGGTAGATGATGAAGTTGCTCGCCTTCGGGCCGTTGTTCTTTACCGTGATCTGAACCGAGTCGGAGCCACCGACGTGCGAGGTCCGGATCGCGCGTCCGCTCACGTCCCACTTCAGAGTCGAGTTGTTAGAGTGCCGGCCGCCGACCGAAGCGATGATAAAGATGCCGACGATGCCGACGATCACGGCGGCACACCCGATGTTGCGTCCCCGATGCGAGCTCGGGACCGGGCGCTGCGCCACGGCGGGCTGCGCGGCCACCTGCTGCTGCATCGGGACCCACCGATGTCCGTCCCAGTAGAACTTGCCGTCCGCTGATACCTGCGGGGGAGGCGGCGGGTCGCTCATCGTGAGGGCTTCGCTGGACGCACGTCGGTCAGGTCGCGCTGCCGGTGTTCGGTCCACCGATCCACTCCGTGCCCGGCCTGCATCATCAGCAGGAACAGCTCGGAATGTGACCGATCCTCCTCGTCCGACCAGTACGCCTGGGGTCCCGGAATGACGGTGATGCCGCGCCTCCGGAGGTGTCGCTCCCACCGAGGCAGGTCGTGGCGCACGATCTCGATCTCGTGCGGTGGCCATCCAGACCGGACCAGGAAGGCGATGATTTCCTCGACCATGACGGAATTCCGGTTTCTAGGAGCGCCCGACGGGCGCGCCCAAAAGATCACTCAGGGTCAGCACAGAGTCATCGATGCGAAAGGTGAGCACTCCCTCCGCTCTGTCATCGGTGTTCTGGGCAGTTGCGCGCCATTGAAGCTCGACCGTCCCACCGGCACTCGGTCCGATCGAGAACAAGTGGACCGGTGGCAGCGCTCGACTCTGATACGGGCGAAGGTCAACATCGTGAAACCGCACACCGTTAGCTGATTTGAGATGCCAAACCCGTGACGACATGCCCGGTGTCAACAGGGAGCCAGGGACTTTCCAAATCGGTCTCGCTATGTCCGTCATGAAGGTGTCTTGTCCCCAAGGCATCGGCCTATCCGGCATATCGTTAGGTCCATCCGCCCGCCCGCGTGACGTCAGGACCTCGGCTGGAAGCAACAGTTCAACCTCGACGCTGCGTAGATGGCGTGCGCCTGGGTTCGTGAGGTGGACCTCGACCCTTCCCAGGCCCCTCCGCGCTGCCATGTGGTGTGCCGAGTCCTTGAGGAGCGCTTCCACGTCGCGAAGATACGTTTCGCATTGCGTGCGGAACTCGCTTGGCTTTCGGCGTTCTCGGTACGCGGCGAGGCTTGAGCTCACGAATTTTTCCAGGACATCTCGCTGGCCCTGTCCCATGAGCGACTCCAGGACACCCGATTGGCCACCACCCACGCGGGCCTCTTCCAGTGCCAACGGCCCGAGGAGTCGGTCTCGCTCAGCTTGGAGGTACGCGCCGATGTCCCTTTCGAGACTCAGGCGCCTGAGCGTGCTCGGCCGTGCCTCGACTTCGATGGCGATCTGGCTGGTTGCGGCTTGGGCGCGGAGTTCTAGACGCCGCATGTCCGTCGAATTCGCTTGCTCAGTCTTCCCCGGACGTCGGACGAACACCGCACCATCGGGATACTTGTCGGCCCGCTTCCTGAATGTGTGGATGTGGTCGCCGGCGCGCGGCGGCGCGACCGTGAGCACGAGGCTCGCATTTCCGTTGACGTCAACGTGTGATGCATACCACTGCGGCCCGTCTGTACCGAGGTAGGGCGAAACCTTGTTCTCGATGTCCGCGGGGTCGATGCGAGTCCGGGACGGCTGCGCAGGGTCGGGTAGCAGCACAAGGTACGCTTCCCCTCCCACAAACGCTTGGGCGTCGACCGGATCGCGGTTGGCGAAGCCGATCACGTGTCGAGCGACCTTGATCGCAACATCCACGGAGCTATCCCAATCGACCTGCGACTTCCACTCCAGCCAGGTGGTCTCGTCTACCCCGAGACTCCCGTCCAGGATTCCCTCGACCAGGCTCCGCTGGTCAGTTGGGGGCCGAATTGGTCTTGATAGATCGAGTTCCCGCCGCACTCCAGACATTTGAGTCCTCCAGTCCCATGGGTTGTAGGAGTCGTCGCGAGTGGCGGGCTCGCGCGATCCCCGGGACCTTCGCCTGAAAGTCTACTCGGGCTATCCGACGTTGCCAAACTGTGTTAACAGGGGTAGGCGACCTTCGACGGGCTAGGGTACAGGCGCCGAGCGGCCGTGGCCAAGGCGCCGGAGCAGCCTTCGAGGTCTAGGTCTCCAGCGTCTTTCGCACCGCCGACAGGACCCGATCGAGCGAAGGCAGGTAATAGTCTTCGAGGGAGGCCGGCGGGAAGGGCACGTCGTACGCGGCCACCCGGGCCACGGGCGCATCCAGGTCGTAGAAGACCTGCTCCATGAGGGTGGCGGAGATCTCCGCCCCGAAGCCGGCCGAGAGCGGCGCCTCGTGCACGACCACGCAGCGACCCGTCTTCGCGACTTCGCTGCACAACGTGTCCAAGTCGAGAGGTACCAGGGTGCGCAGGTCCAGCACTGAAGCCGAAACGCCTTCCTCCTGAAGGCGATTCGCCGCTCGGAGGCAAAGCTCAACGGCCGCGCTCCAGGCCACGAGCGTGACGTGCTCGCCCTCGCGCACGACGGCCGCTTTTCCAAACGGCACCGTGTAGGCCCCGTCCGGCACCTCCGACCGGCCAAGTCGATACAGCCGGTCGGGCTCGCAGTAGAGGACCGGATCCGGGTCGCGGATCGCCTCCAAGAGCAGGCCCTTCGCGTCATACGGATTGGACGGCATCACGATCTTGATTCCCGGTGTCTGGACGAAATGCGCCTCGACCGCGTCGGAGTGGAATTCGGGACTCCGGATGCCTCCTCCGAACGGCGCTCGGATCGTGACCTGGCAGGGGTAGCGCCCGCGCGAGCGCTGGCGGTACTTTGCGAGCTGCGGACCGATCTGGTGGAACCCCTGGGCACTGAAGCCGAGGAACTGTATCTCCGCCACCGGCACCATGCCCGCCAGGGCCAGGCCGAGCGATGCGCCGATGATGCTCGCCTCGGCGAGAGGCGTGTCGACCACGCGCTCGCCGCCGAATCGCTCCACGAGCCCGCTCGTCGTGCGGAAAACCCCGCCGAGCTTGCCGACGTCGAGGCCGAGCACCATCACGCGAGGGTCGCGCTCCATCTCTTCGCTGAGGGCGTTGTTGATCGCCTCGACGATGTTGCGGTCCGGCACTTATTGCTGCCCGTCGAGCAACTGGGCCCGCTGCCGGAGGACGCGGTCGGGCGGATCCTGATAGATGTTGTCGAAGAGGTCGCGCGGGGTCGGGAGCGGAGCTGCGAAAGCGGCCTCGAGCGCGACGTCGATCTCGCTGCGCAGCTCTTCGGTCAGGTTGCTTTCGCGGTCCTGATCCCAGAGGCCAAGGCCGGCCAGGTATTTCTGGACCCGCTCGATCGGGTCACGCCGGCGGGCCTCCTCGTACTCCTCCGGGTCCCGGTAACGCGAGGGGTTGTCCGTCGTGTTGTGGAAGCTCATGCGATACGTGACCGCTTCGATGAGGGTCGGGCCGCCACCGGCTCTAGCCTTCTCGACGGCGCTGACGACCACGTCATAGACGGCCATCACATCATTGCCGTCCACCTCGACGCCCTCGAAGCCGTAGCCGGCCGCCCGCAGCGCGAAGCTCGCGGTGGCCGACTGCACGCGCCGTGAGGTTGAGATCGCCCACTGGTTGTTCGACATGAAAAAGATCACCGGCGCGTTCTTCACACCGGCCAGGTTGAGGGCCTCATGGAAGTCGCCCTCGGACGAGCCCCCATCGCCGATGTACGTCAGCACGACTGCATCTTCACCGCGGAGCCGCAACCCCCACGCGAGGCCCGTAGCGTGGGGCAGCTGAGCGGCGATCGAGACCTGCGTGGGCAAGACCTTGACGCCTTCCGGGATTCGAGCGGGTCCGATCTTGCCGAGGTATTGGGCCGAGATGACCTCGAGCGGAAGACCGTGATGGACGGTGGCCATCAGCTCGCGATACTGCGGCACCATCCAATCTCGAGCGGGATCAACTCCCATGGCGGAGCCGATGGTCGATGCCTCCTGGCCCGTTCCGGGGGAGAAGACGCCGAACTGGCCCTGGCGCTGGAGGGCGATCACGCGGTTGTCGTACAGGCGCGACTTCATCATCCACCGCAACGCCTCGAGCAGGAACTCCTCCTCCATCCGGGACTTCACGCCGGGCACGCGAGTCCCGTCGGGAGCCAGCACCGAGTGCCGCTTCTGCACGACCCTATTCTTGCTCACCCCGCAGAACCGCTCCGAGCGCCCCTGATTCCCGGTCCGCGGCCCAGCTTTCGCATTTACGATAACTGGCACCCAGGGAAGGAGGGGTACCCGGTCGTCAGGTCGACGAGGGGATGAAGGGAAATGCACGCTTTCCTCGAGTACACGGTGACCGGGCTCACGGTCGGTTCCTTCTATGCCCTGGTGGCACTCGGCTACACGATCGTCTACGGGATCATCCGCCTCATCAATTTCGCCCAGGGAGACCTCTCGATGGTCGGGGCGTTCCTGGGCTGGACGCTGCTGGTCTCGCTCGGATTCCAACACCTCCCCATCTACCTGGCCATCGTGGCTGCCTTCGTAATCCCGATGCTCGGAACCGCCGTGATCAACCTGGGCATACTGCAATTCGCTTACAAGCCACTGCTCCGCCGCTCGATGCTGGCGATCTTGATCACCGCCCTCGGCATGTCCCTCCTCCTCCAGAACACCGTCCTGCTCATATACGGACCGAGCATCGACGCCTACCCGCCGAACCTGCTCCCGACGACCGGCTTTTACGTCGGGCCGGTGCACGTGACCTACGTTCAGACGGCCCTGGTCGCGGTCAGCCTCCTGCTCATGGGCGGCCTCGTGCTGTTCGTGCAGGGCACCACCATCGGCACCGCCATGCGGGCCCTGGCCCAGGACCATGACGCGGCTCGCCTGATGGGCATCAACGTCGACGCGATCATCCGCGTCGCCTTCGTGCTGGGGGCGATGCTGGCTGCGGCCTCGGGCGTCATGCTCGGCATTTACTACATCCAGATCCAGTTCACGTTCGGCTTCCTGCTCGGGTTGCGTGCCTTCACGGCCGCTGTCCTGGGCGGCATCGGCAATATTCCCGGAGCCATGGCCGGAGGCTTCTTGATCGGACTCCTCGAGGCTTACACCACCGGCTACGTTTCAGGCAAGTGGGAGGACGTGATCGTGTTCGCGGTCCTGATCGGCGTCCTCGTGGTCAAGCCCACCGGCCTCTTCGGAGAGCGCGTGGCCGAGCGGATGTGATCGGCCAGCTGGCGGACCGCCGCATCGGACGCGCGCTCTCGTCGTCGCGCGAGCAGCTGACCCGGTTCCCCTTCTGGGTGCGAGTGATCGTGTTCCTGGCCATCGTCGGCGCCGTGGTCATTGTCAACGGCGACAACTACGTCACCGCTGTCGCAGTCAGCGTCGCCACCTACGCGATGCTGGGGCTCGGCCTCAATATCGTGGTCGGCTTTGCGGGTCTTCTCGACCTCGGCTACGCGGCTTTCTTCGCCATCGGCGCTTATACGAGCGCGCTCCTGATGACGCAGGCGCACTGGAACTTCTTCGCCACCTTGCCGCTGGCGGTGATCTTCACGGGTACGGCCGGCGCGATCCTCGGCTACCCGACGCTCAGGCTGCGCAGCGACTACCTGGCCATCGTGACACTCGGGTTCGGCGAGATGACCCGCATCGCGATCACCAACTGGGACTATGCGGGCGGGCCCAACGGCGTCTGGAACATCCCCTGGCCGTCCGCTTTCGGCTACGAGTTCAACACGCAGGCCGCCTTCCTCGTCGTGTCCTTGTGCCTGCTCGCGATCGCGATGATCTTCGCCCAGAACCTCGACCATTCGAGGCTCGGGCGCGGCTGGGTCGCCATGCGCGAGGACGAGTTTGCCGCTGAGGCCGTCGGAGTGCCGACTCTGCGGCTCAAGCTCCTCGCCTATGTGATGGGTGGGATGTGGGCGGGGCTCGCGGGCGCATTTTTCGCGACCCGCATCGGCACGATCGACCCCACGAGCTTCACCTTCCAGCTCTCGGTGCTGATCCTGATCGTTGTCGTCCTCGGCGGCACCGGCAGCCTCCCCGGCATGCTGCTGGGAGCCCTGGTGGTGGTCGCATTGCCGGAAGTGCTCCGAGAGTTCGCAACCTACCGAATCCTGATCTTCGCGATCCTCCTGATCGGCATGATGCTGCTCCGGCCGCAGGGCTTGTGGCCGCGAGTCCGGCGCAAGCCCAAACCCTTTTATGGCCTCAAGGACGACGAGGCCCGCGATGTCTCGGAGGAGATCCTTCGCGAGCATCAACTGCAGGTGGCGGCGCGGGGCCGCAACCAGTCGGAGGCTGGACGCGGAGCAGCCCGCGAAGGCGAGGTGCTGCTGAAGGTCCGCAACCTCGTGCAGCAGTTCGGTGGCTTGCGCGCCGTAGACGACCTGTCTTTTGAGGTGTTCCGAGGAGAGATCTTCAGCATCATCGGACCCAACGGTGGCGGCAAGACGACGGTCTTCAACTGCATCACCGGGGTCAAAAGACCGAGGCAAGGGAGCATCGAGTTCAACGGTCGTTCGGTGGTCGGGCTGCGGCCACACGTCATCGTGTCCCGAGGCATCGGCCGCACCTTCCAGGGCATCCGGCTCTTCAAGCTGATGGCTGTCTTCGAGAACGTCATGGCGGGCCTCTACCCTCGGCACCGCGCGATGACGTGGCAGGCGATGCTGCACACGCGAGCGGAAAGAAAGGAGGAAGTACAGACGCTGCAGGAGTCGCGCCGCTGGCTCAGGTTCGTGGGCCTGGAGCTGGACGCCGGGCGGCTGGCGTCGGAACTTTCGTACGCCGACCAACGCCGCGTGGAGATCGCCCGCGCGCTGGCCGCGCATCCGCAGCTCGTGCTCTTCGACGAGCCTGCGGCGGGGATGAATCCGACCGAGAAGGCGGCGCTGGTCGGGACGATCCGCAAGATCCGCGACCTCGGCATCACAGTGGTCTTGATCGACCACGACATGTCCCTGGTCATGAGGGTGTCCGACCGAATCGCGGTGCTCGACCAGGGACGCCTCATCGCGGTCGGCCGGCCGGATGACATCCAGCAGGACCCACGAGTCATCGAGGCCTACCTGGGGCGCGAAGAGGACGAGCTGGACCTGGCGGAGGCTAAAGGCGCTTAGTCGTGGCGCTGCTCGAGGTCCGCGACCTCCACGTTTTCTACGGCAGCATCGAAGCTCTCAAAGGCATCTCGCTGGATGCCGAGCCGGGCGAGATCATGGCGATCCTGGGCGGCAACGGCGCGGGCAAAACCACGACCCTACGCACGATTTCCGGACTTCTTCGACCTCGATCCGGAACGATCACATTCGAGGGTCGGAGCATCGTCGGCCTGGAGGCGCATGTCATCGTGGGTATAGGTCTCAGCCAGGTGCCCGAAGGCCGGCGCATCTTCAACATCCTCACCGTCGAGGAGAACCTCAACCTCGGCGGCTACATAGTCCGCTCCAGTCGGGAGCTGGTACGGACCCGCAAGGCTTCGGTGTTCAAGCTCTTCCCAAGGCTCGCCGAGAGGCGGGCGCAGCTGGCCGGGACGCTCTCGGGAGGCGAGCAGCAGATGCTCGCCATCGGCCGTGCGCTGATGTCGGAGCCAAAGCTCCTGATGCTGGACGAGCCCTCCCTCGGCCTGTCGCCGATCCTGTCGCGCAGCGTGCTGAAGACCGTTCGCGAGGTGGCGAACCGCGGCACGGCGGTGCTGCTCGTGGAGCAGAACGCCCGCCAGGCGCTGGCGATCGCCGACCGCGCCTGCGTCATCGAGACGGGCAGCGTCGTGCTGGCGGGGGACGCCGCGACGCTGGCCAAAGACGAGAGGGTCCAGAAGGCATACCTCGGCGGATTCGAGGCGGTGGCGTCAGGGTAGCCTCAAACACGAGAGGGGCGCACGATGCGCCCCTCATCGCTCTGTTGCGGGCCTAGCTCGAAGCCTTCCAGGTCCCGCCGACGCGGATCGCTATGGGCACGAACTGCGGCGGATCCCCGGTCGCGTGGACCGCCAGGAACAAAGGCGCCGGCCGGTCACCCTTGGAGTCGAATGCAACGGGGCCTGTGATGCCGGAAGCGACCTTGACGGCGTGCAGGGCGGCGTTGAGAGACTTGGCGTCCGTCTTGCCTCCGTCGTCCCTTAGTGCCTGCGCGAGCGCCATCATTCCGTCGTACTCGTACGACGAGTAATCTCCAGGCACAGTCCCGTACCGCTTCTGATACTCCTTGCTCAGGGCGTCGTTCTGCGCGTTGTGGATGAACTCTGTCGTCGGCAAGGTGGTGAAGGTGATGCCCGCGTTGAGAAGCGCTTTGCCGGCGACCTTGATCACGCTGGGGTCGACCGTCGCGGAGTCACCATCCAATTTGTACGGCGGGTTCAAGGCGACGTACTCCTTGGCGAGCAACCCGAACTCCGGGTAATAGCCCGTGTAGAAGAGGACGTCGGGTGAGGTCGTGGCAACCTTCTCGAGGGCTGCCGTGTAGTCCCTCTGGCCTGGCGTGATCGCGTCGAAGTACGTCACGGTCATGCCGGCCGCCGACGCCGCCTGCTTGGCCGAGTCGGCCACGCCTTTGGCGTAAGTGGTGTTGTCGTGCATGATCGCGATCTTGCCGGCCTTCAGAAAGTCATGCATGAAGCTCACGTCCGCAGGCGCTTCCGCGTCGTCGCGGCTGACCATGCGGAAGACGTTGTCGTAGCCCTGCTCGGTGAACTTCGGGTTGCTCGATGCCGCTGTGATGAAGGGGAGGTCGCCGTTGCGATGCAGGGTGTCGCTCTCGGGGATCGACGCCCCCGAGCAGTAGCCGCCGACGATGGCGACGATGCTCTCGTTGAGCAGCTTCTGAGCCGCCTGTACGCCGGTCTGGGCATCACAAGCATCGTCTTCCGGAACGGCCACCAGCTTCCGGCCGTTGATGCCGCCGGCCGCATTGATGTCGTCGATGGCGAGCTGCCCCGCGTTCCTGATGGCACTTCCAGGGTCCGCATACGGTCCCGAGAAGGGCCCCGTGATCCCGACGTTGATCGGGCCACTTGGGCTGTTGGAGCTTGAAGTCCCACATGCGGCTACCAACAGCGCGCCACATGAGGCGAGGCTAACGATCAGGAATCGCCGGTTGATCATCGGCTGTCCCCTCCCACCGGTACCTTCCCAAGCCTTGCCGCGGACCGCGCGATGCCGCTCCGCACACAAGCCTTGCCCGCCGCCATCTTCCCGGCCCGCCGGGGCGAGAGTGCGCCGACGGCAGACGACCTACTCCATCGTCAGGCACGGCCAGTATCGGCACCCTTCGTGAGCGTGTCAACCTTCTTGTTCCAGTCGAAAGGCCAGAGGACGAAGAAGCTCACCGTACCCGCCTGACCCCGGTAGGTGACCTTGGCGCCTTTTGGAATGAGGATCGCTTCGCCGGCCCGCGCCACCGTATTTCCAACGTCGCTCGCGACCGTCAGCTGACCGGCCTGGACGAAGAGCACCTCGTCGTAGGTGAGCGTCCAGTCGGCGAATTCGGCATCCTGGGTGAACCGCATGTAGCCACCGCCCAGCTGCGTCGAGCCCGCACTCGTGATAGCTCGAGCCAGCTGGAGGCCGGGGACGAGCTCCTCGAAGGGAACGTCATGGTCGGTCAGCAGTTTCACCTTCGCCTCGACAGCCACCTCATCCTCCTCATGTCGCGCCGACGACCATTTCCCCATGCGGAGAATCGAGCACCAGCTCCGCGATACCGTCCGAGGCGGCCGTGCGGACCTCGTAAAGATCGGAGTCGCCCAGCAGCAGTTGGAGCTGCTCGCGAACATGTCCCGGGTTGACCGCGCCGACGACCACGCGGCGCAGGGCGGTTGCACCGCTCGGGTGCTGAGCTGCCGCCTCACCTGGATGGAGGCCGTCGGGGATGTCCCACTCGATGGCAAACGGGAGGGCGATCCACGCCGCGCCGGTGTCGACATCCTGCGTGCGCCAGCGCAGGACCTGTCCGTCCGGCCGGCGCCGCGAGCCCTCCCAGGGTGGCGGCAGCTCCCAGCCCGCGGCGAGCAGCTTGGCCCGCAGCGAATCGACGCTGACCGTCCTGAGCGCCCAGTCAACGAACATCCTCCCGTCATCCAGCGCCTGGGTCACACGCTTGCCGAGACGGCTCGTCGCTGCCTCCAGCGGGTCTGCAATCGCGATCAGCTCCAGATACTGGCGGCCCAGCGGCACGATCATGTTGGCCGTGCCCAGCTTCGGGTGGCGCCCGCCCGGAATCGCCTGCAGGCCGTGATGCCGGCGGAGGGTGCGTGCGCCCGCCTCGAGGTCTGCCACCGGGAGCAAGACGTGGTCCACGACGGTGGGCGGGTCGAGATTCTTCGGGGCTTGAGTGAAGTCCGGCATCCAACCCTCTTCCTTACTAATGTGTGGCGCTAGTGATGTTAGTTCTATGAAAGCTGTCGTCATCGGAGCGGGCGTCGTGGGCGTGACCACGGCCTACTACCTGGCCAAGAGCGGTCATGAGGTCACTGTGGTCGAGCGGGAGTCTCTAGTCGCCACCGTGGCGAGCGCAGGCAACGCCGGCCTCATCGCCCCAAGCCATTCGTTCGGATGGGCGTCGCCGACGGCGCCGATGGAGCTGCTGCGATCGCTCACCGTTGAGGACACCGCCCTCCGCGTAAACCCGTTCAAGGCCCCGAGCATGGCGGCCTGGGGGATCAAGTTCCTTCGGGAGTGCACCGCCGAACGTGCTCGGAAGAACACGCTCGTCAAGCTGCGCCTCGCCCAATACAGCCAGCGCAAGCTCAACGAGATCGCGGAGACCGAGAAGATCGACTACGACGACATCCACGCGGGACTGCTTTACCTGTACCGCGATCCGAAGCGAATGGAAGCCGGCGTCGAGAAATGGAAATTGATACGCGATCATGGCCAGCCGCAGCAGATCCTGAGCCCCGACGACGTGGCCGAGGTCGAGCCGGCCCTCGCGCCGGTGAAGCACAAGCTTGCCGGCGCGATCTACGGCCCCACGGATTCGAGCGGCGACAGCGTAAAGTTCACCCGCGGCCTGCGAGCCGTCTGCGAGCGGATGGGGACGACGTTTGTGCTGGGCGCGAGCGTCAGGAAGCTGATCGAGCAGGGCGGCCGCATCGAGGCGCTGGCGACAGAGACCGGCGAGACCATTGGCGGCGACATCTTCGTCCTCAGCGCGGGGGTCCACAGCCCGGAAATCGCACGGACGGTCGGGGTCAGGCTGCCGATCGCGCCGGCCAAGGGTTACAGCGCGACTTTCCCGGTCAAGAACGGTGGCGGTGCGGTACCGCGCATCGGTGCCGTGGACGAGGAGCTCTTGGTGGCCTGGTGCCGCATGGGCGACAAGCTACGCATGACTTCGAGCGCCGAATTCACCGGCTACGAAACCACCTACCGGGATCGCGACTTCCGCATCATCAGGAAGCTCGCCGACAGCCTGCTGCCGCAAGCCGCGGACTACGACCGAGGTACCTATCGGGCGTGCAACCGGCCGATGACCCCGGACGGACCGCCCATTCTCGGCACCGCCGGGCACGACAACCTCTACATGAACAGCGGCCACGGGCACATGGGCTTCACGATGGCGTGCGGCAGCAGCCGCATCGTGGCCGATCTGATCGACGGCAGGAAAACTGAGATCCCTGTCGAAGGCATGACGCTGACGTCCCGCCCGTGAGCGGGGCAGAATGATGGCCGATGAGGTTGTATCGCGACCCTGATGTGCCGGGAAGAATCGATTTCGACCGCGACTTCTACCGCCGCATCGCGGAGGCTCCGGATCGCAGGCGTCTTGTGCACGACCACATCGTCCCGATCCGAAGCGGATATGCCTGGCCTGTGCGCGCGGGCAGCCTGGTGCGCATCGTCGCTGTCGAGGGACCGCAGGTCTGCGACCTCAACCTCTGGAACCTGAATAACCCGCGCGAGCGATTCTGGGCCGCACGCACGCGCCAGCTGCAGGGCGCCCACGTGACGACCTTCGACCGGCTCTGGTCGTGCCTCCCTTACCTGCGGCCGATGGTCACCATCACCAACGACACCCTGCCGACGGAGCCGACTGCGAACGGCGGCCGCTGCCATGACCTGCTCGGCAGCCGCTGCGACCCGTACCTCTACAAGCTGCTCGACGACCGCGATTACGACGTCACCTGCCACAACAACCTGTCGCGGGCGATCGCTCCATACCACCTGACCGAGCTGGATGTGCACGACGTCCTGAACGTGTTCCAGGTCACCGGCCTCGACCCTGTTCACGAGATCTACTTCATGGAGCCCAGCCCGGCGAAGAAGGGCGACTTCTTCGAGTTCTTCGCCGAGATCGACCTGCTCTGCGCGATCTCGACCTGCCCCAGCGGCGACCTTTCCGAATGGGGTTGGGGCTCCGAGGGGTCGGACCCGGTTGCGAACTGCAGGCCGCTCGGCGTGGAGGTCTACGAGCTGGACGGCGCGCTCCTCGAAGGGTGGGCCCAGCCTCAGCCCGTACGGGTGAAGTCTGTCTACGCGGCCGGCCCGGGGGCGTAGGCTCCGGAGCCCGCATCCAGAATCGCGCGGTGTAGCTCGATTTCCATCCGGCCAGCCCAGAGCGGACTCGCTCGTGTCACGGTGCCGATTCATCCTGGAGTAGGGTATCCACCC
>DASWGF010000341.1:0-2349 GCA_036393875.1 Candidatus Dormiibacterota bacterium | reverse complement strand
CGCGTCGCAAATGGCGTTGATCACGGCTGCGCTGGCCGCGATCGTGCCGGCTTCGCCGATGCCCTTCACACCCAGCGCGTTATCGAGGGTTGGGGTCACGGTGCGGTCGAGCTCAAACATCGGGAATTCATTGGCCGTGGGGACCAGGTAGTCGGTGAGCGTGCCGGTCTTCATCTGTCCGGACTCGTCGTCGTAGACGACTTCTTCGTAAAGCGCCTGCGCGATGCCCTGGGCGATGCCGCCCTGAACCTGGCCATCGACGATCATCGGGTTGATGACGTTGCCGCAGTCATCGACGGCGACATACCGCTTGAGGTCCGCGTCGCCGGTCTCGGGGTCGATCTCGACGACCGCGATGTGAGTGCCGAAGGGCCAGCTGAAATTCACCGGGTCGAAGTAGGCGACCGCCTCTAGCCCATGCTCGATGCTCGCGGGTAGAGAACCACCGTACGCTGCGAAAGCGACCTCCCCGAGCGCTTTGCGCTTGTCCGGGCTGCCCTTCACATAGAACTGGCCGTGGTCGAAGACAACGTCCGCCTCGTCTGCTTCGAACATGTGGGCGGCGAGCTTACTCGCCTTGTCCACCACCTTCATGCAAGCCTTGTGCACGGCCATGCCGCCTACCGCGAGCGAGCGGCTGCCGTACGTACCGTGGCCGAAGGCTGGACCCTCGCCCGTATCGCCGTGGCGAAGCTCGATCGAATCGTATGGGACGCCCAGGGTATCCGCCGCGATCTGTGAGAACGTGGTGTCGTGTCCCTGACCGTGTGAATGTGTGCCGACGTAGACGGCCACCGAACCAGTTGGGAAGACGCGCACCTGCGCGGCATCCACGAGCCCGAGACCGCCCGTCCCAGGCGCGGTGCCGGCGCTGGGTCCGAACCCGCAGATCTCGATCCAGCTCGAGATCCCGATGCCCATATACCGGCCTTTCTTACGCGCCTCGTCCTGCTCGCGGCGGAGCTTCTCGTAGCCGGCGATCTCCATCGCCTTGGCCAACGCGCCCTCGTACGCGCCTGAGTCGTAGACCAGGCCGAAGTGGCTTGTATGCGGGAATTCCTTGACGAAGTTCTTGCGGCGGAGTGCAGCCGGATCCATCTTGAGCGCGTCGGCGAGTAAGTCGATGATCCGCTCTACGTTGTGGGTAGCCTCGGGGCGACCAGCGCCGCGGTATGGATCCGTCGAGACGCGATTTGTGAGCACACCGACGGTGCGCGCCGCTATGTGCTTCCATACATAAGCACCGCCCGAGACCAAACACGCCACGGTCTGGACGGAGCTGGTCAGCGGCATATAAGCACCGACGTCGATGAACTGCGTGATCTTCAGGTACACAAGGGTGCCGTCTTTTTTGGCACCCGCCTCGACGTCGAAAATCTCGCCTCGTCCGTGGCTCGTGATCTGGAGGGACTCAGTGCGAGTCTCGATCCACTTGACCGGACGGCCGCTGAGCTTGGCCGCCGCCGGCACCAGGTAATCCTCCGGGTAGGGGCTGATCTTGCTGCCGAAGCCACCACCCACGTCGGGGGAGATGATGCGAAGCTTGCTCTCCGCAAACCCCAGGCCAGCGACCAGCAAGAGCCTGATCAGGTGCGGGTTCTGGCTCGACATCCAGATCGTCATCGTGCCGTCGGCCTTCGAGTACTCGGCCAGCACACCGCGCGTCTCCATCGACGTCGGCGCCAGTCGCTGCTGGACGATGCGCTGCTTGACGACAACGTCAGCCTCCTTCATTGCCGCCGGATCGTCGGGGATGAAGGTCTGTTCCCAGCCCACGTTGTCGGGCGCACCCGAATGCGCCTTGGGGCTGTTGGCTTCGAGTGCCTTCCCCAGGTCCATCACTGCAGGTAGCGGCTCGTAGTCGACGTCGACCAGACTGGCGCCGTCAGCCGCCTCATATTTCGTGTCTGCCAGTACGACTGCCACCGCTTCTCCCTGGAACACGACCTCTTTGTCCGCGATCGGGAATCGGGGCGGCACCTGCTTCTTCTCGGGCACAAAGAACGGCGCAGTGGCCATGACGCCCGCTATGACCTTGGCGAAATCCTTGTGCGTGTATGTGGCGACGACGCCAGGGGCCCTGGAGGCGGCCGTGAGGTCGATGCTCTTGATACGAGCGTGTGCATGCGGACTGCGTACCACGGCCATATGCGCGGTGCCGGGTCGCGTGAAGTCGTCAACGTAGCGGCCTTCACCACTGACCAGCCGGGGATCTTC
Source organism: Candidatus Dormiibacterota bacterium (assembly GCA_036393875.1). GTDB lineage: Bacteria > Chloroflexota > Dormibacteria > Dormibacterales > Dormibacteraceae > UBA10449. Next base: position 132 of record DASWGF010000341.1, on the reverse strand, counting down.
CCGGCGGTGGATCTTGGCTCCGATCATGGTGGTGACTGCCATGTCAGCTCCTCCCCGCCGTGGACTTTGCGGCGGTCTTCGCCGCTACTCCGCCCATCGTGGCGGCCGCGGACTTGACCGATTTGATGATGT
>DASWGF010000340.1:0-34862 GCA_036393875.1 Candidatus Dormiibacterota bacterium | reverse complement strand
CTCAAGGGCTGGTATGGGTCGGCCGCGACCAACGCCAACGAGTTCGCGTTCGACTACGTGCCGAAGCCCGGCCAGAACTCATCGTGGATGTCGATCTACGACCAGGCGCTCAAGGGCGCCATGCAGGGCGTGATCCTGTCGGGCATGACGGCCGCCAGCATCGGTCCGGACTCGAATCAGGTGCAGACAGCCCTCGCGAACCTCAAGTGGCTGGTGGTGATGGATGCGCTGCCGACCACCAGCTCAGAGTTCTGGCACGCTCCCGGCGTCGTCCCGAGCCAGGTCAAGACCGAGGTCTTCATGCTCCCGACCACGCACTGGATTGAAAAGGACGGCTCGTTCACCAACAGCGGACGGTGGGCGCAGTGGAAGGACCAGGTCCTTCCACCCCATGGCCAGGCCCGGCACGACCACTGGATCCTGGCCGACATCTTCAGCCGGGTGAAGACCCTATACACCCAGCAGGGCGGTAAGTTCCCGGACCCGATCATGGCCTTGACCATCGATTACAAGGACCCGCTGAAGCCGGAGCTGGACGAGATCGCCAGGGAGATCAACGGCAAGGACCTTGGGACCGGCAAGCAGATGGCTTCGTTCGCCCTGTTGAAAGACGACGGCACGACCACGGCCGGCGACTGGATCTACACCGGCTCCTACCCGGACACCGGCAATCTGATGAAGCGTCGTGACGGCATCCAGAATCCGTCGACGAACGACCCCACCGGGATGGGCTTCTATCCCGGCTGGGCCTGGAGCTGGCCGCTGAATCGTCGGGTGCTCTACAACCGGGCCTCCGCGGACCTCAACGGCAAGCCGTGGGATCCCAAACGGCCGGGGATCACCTGGAATGGGAGCAAGTGGGTCGGTGACGTGCCGGACTACCCGGCGACGATGGACCCGCACGACCCGAAGGCGTGGCTGCCCTTCATCATGAACGGCGAAGGCGTCGGCCGGCTGTTCAGCAACGGCATGGTCGACGGCCCGTTTCCGGAGCACTACGAGCCGATCGAATCGCCGGTGATTAACCCTCTGCACTCGACCGCGTCTGCTTCGCCTGTCGCCTTCCTTTATGACCAGGTCGCCAACCGGCCCAATCGGTTCGGCACCGCGACCGACTACCCCTACATCGCCACCAGCTACCGGCTGACGGAGCACGAGCACTACGTGACCCAGCATGTTCCGCACCTGGTTCAGCTGCAGCCCGAACCATTTGTCGAGATCCCGTGGGAGCTGGGCCAGACCAAGGGGATCAAGACTGGCGACAAGGTCCGGGTCTCCTCGAAGCGCGGCAAAGTTGAGGTGAAGGCGGTAGTCACCAAGCGGCTCGGCGCGCTGACCGTCGCCGGTCAGAAGGTGTTCCAGATCGGCATCCCGATCCATTGGGGCTACGTGGGCATTCCCGCCGACGCGGATCCCGACCACGGCCGGTATTGGCTCGCCAACGCGCTGACGCCATTCGTCGGCGATGCGAACTCGCGGACCCCCGAGTTCAAGGCCTTCCTGGTCAACCTGGAGAAGTTGTGATGGCTCCCGCTGCAGTTGCCACCTCTCCTTTTACCGACCGGCGACGCCGGACCGAAGTGCTTCGCCACCGGCATGCGTTCGCGCGCGAGCCGCTGGACTTCTACGGTGCCTTGCTCGGAGTTCAGGAGCAGGCATATGAGGAAGCGATCTCAGCGAGGCCGCCAGCCCACGATCTGGTCGCCTATGCGGCCGAGGTGGTGGTGCCGGCTGTCGTGGATGCGAGCCTCGCCGCCGGTCCCGCGATGCTGCGCGACTCCGTCGCGCAACGGCTCGAGACCACCGATCCTCGCGAGTTCATCGCCGGCTGGATTCAAGGCGACGAGCAGACGATGGTCGATCGGTTCTTGGCCCGTGCGTCGGTGGGCCCGGTGCTCGAAGCGCTCGGACCAGAGGGCGCGGCATCTTGCGCCGGAGTCCGCGACCATCTCCACTGCCCCAGCTGTGCAGGACCTCCGCAGCTCAGCTACTTCGCGCTTCCGAGTGAAGACCTCGCGTCCGGCGGCCGCTTTCTCCTCTGCGCGCGCTGTCACGGCAGCTGGGGATACGCGCGCATGACGTGCCCCGCCTGCGGCGAAGACTCGAGCTCCCGACTCCCGATCTTCAGCGAAGAAGGGACCGCGTCCGGTGAGCGTGGAAGCGTCGTGCGCGGGCTGGAAGGCAGGCTCGGCGACCATCGCGTGGCTGCGGGCAAGGCCGTCTTTCCCCACGTACGTATCGAAGGTTGCGAAACGTGCCGGCGCTATCTGCTCAGCGTCGACCTCGCGGCGGATCCAACCGCCGTCCCAGTCGTCGACGAGCTGGCCGCCCTCCCGCTCGACCTGTACGCCCGGGAGCGGGGCTTCTCGAAGATCATTCCCAATCTGATGGGATTCTGATGGCCACAAAGATCGAGCCCGGCAAGGCGTACGGCTTCTTCACCGACACGAGCATCTGCATCGGCTGCAAGGCGTGCGAGGTGGCCTGCAAGGAGTGGAACGAGCTCCAGGGCAACGAACCGAAATTCCTCGCTGACAGCTACGACAACACCGGGCAGCTCGACGACCAGAACTGGCGCCACGTGAAGTTCATCGACGACGTGCCCGCGCAGTCCGCGGATGCCGGCAACGGCAAGGCCTTCCTGATGATGTCCGACGTCTGCAAGCACTGCAAGCACGCGAGTTGCATGGACGTCTGTCCGACGGGCGCGATCATCCGCACGGAGTTCGACACCGTATTCATCCAGCAGGACGTGTGCAACGGCTGCAGGAACTGCATCGCCGCCTGTCCTTACAGCGTCATCGCGCTGAATCCGAAGACGGGCACGGCGCATAAGTGCACCCTCTGCTACGACCGGCTCCAGGGCGGCCTCGAACCTGCGTGCGCCAAGGCCTGCCCCACCCAATCGATCCAGTTCGGCCTGCTGGGCGACCTCCACACCGCGGCTGACTTCCGGCTGGCCTCACTGCACTCGCAGGGGGTCACCCAGGCGCAGCTGTACGGCCGCGACGACGCGGTCTACGGTGGGCTGAACGCCTTCTTCCTGCTCATGGACAAGCCGGAGACCTACGGGCTGCCGAGCGCCGACAACGCCCAGCTGCCCACGCGCAATGACGCGGGTGGATACCTCGCCGCCCTGGTGACCGGTATTCTCGGCGTGATCGCGGGCATCGTCGCCTTCAGGCGACGAGGAGCATCGTGATCTACCTCGCCGCGGAGCACTTCGTGCGAGCGCCCCAATGGACGTGGTACATCCTCGGCTACTTTTTCTTCGCCGGCCTCACCGGGGGCAGCTATGCGTTGGCGACGCTTCTGCGTTTGGTGGGCGATGCGCGCGATGAGGCGGCGGCTCGCGCCGGCTTCTACGCGAGCTTCGTCGCCGTTCTGGTCTGCCCCGTGCTCCTGACGGCTGACCTGGGAGCCAGCTGGTCGAAGTTCTGGCACATGCTCATCGACATCACGCCCGGCGACCAGGGCCTCAACTTCAAGTACTGGTCGCCGATGTCCGTGGGAGTCTGGGCCCTGTTGGTATTCGGCGCCTTCGCGGCGGTGTCCGCCCTTGAGGCCTTTGTGCTCGACCGCCGCGACCGCAGCGTTGCCGGCGATCCCAGCCGGCCGATCGGCGGCGTCCTGGGCGGCGCCTTCAACCTCGTCGGCGGGGTCCTCGCCTTGTTCATCGCCTCCTATACAGGCGTTCTGCTCAGCGTCAGCAACCAGCCGATCTGGAGCGACACGTGGATGCTGGGTGGCCTGTTCCTGGCCTCCGGCCTGAGCGGCTCGGCCGCCCTGATCGCGCTCCTCACGCGGTATCGCGCCGACGCTGTGTTCAGCCTCGGCCGTCTCCACGAGGCGGATGGGTATTTCTCGATTCTCGAGCTCGTCCTGCTCGTCGCGTTCTTCATCACGATCGCCGCGGCCGGGACCGCCGGCCTGACCCTGCCCTTCCTCCCGCTGTGGCTGCTCGCACTGGTCGGGATCGGTGCGTCACTGGTGGCGGCGAGGGGCCATATGCGCATCCGTCCAGGCGGTGGCGGCTCGGCGGTCATCGCCCGCGCCGGCGCCGACACCCTGGTCGTGTCCGTCCTCGTCCTGCTTGGGGTGTTGGCGCTGCGCGCGGCAGTGATCTTCAGTGCTCAGTAGGAAACCCCTGTGAGTTCGCCGCCCAGCACGGACCAGGTGCTTGCGGTGCTGGCCGCGATCCAGGACCCCGACCTCGGTCGCGACGTGGTCAGCCTCGGCATGATCAAAGAGCTGGTCATCGGCGCCGACGGCCGGGTGAGCTTCACCTTCGAGCTGACGACGCCCGCGTGCCCGGTCCGGGATCGGTTCCAGACGATGGCCAGCAAGCTGGTCGGCGACCTTCCGGGCGTGACCGCGGTTGACCTCAAGATGACCGCCAACGTGCGATCGGCCTTCAACCGGCGGCAGCCGAACCAGGTCATCCCCGGCGTCAAGCAAGCGATCGCTGTCGCATCCGGAAAGGGTGGCGTCGGCAAGTCCACCGTGGCGATCAACCTGGCATGCGCGCTCGGCATCAGCGGCGCGAAGGTGGGACTGCTCGACGCGGACATCTACGGTCCATCGATACCGGGGATGATGGGCGTCCAGGACGAGCCGAAGGTGGTGGACTCCAAGCTCGTGCCGCTCGAAGCGTTTGGCGTCAGGCTGATGTCAATCGGGTTCCTGGCGGGCGCCGACAAAGCGATGGTCTGGCGAGGACCAATGGTCGCGAGGGCGATCGAGCAGATGCTGACCGACGTTCACTGGGGCGAGCTCGACTACCTCGTGATCGACCTGCCGCCGGGCACCGGCGACGCGTCGCTGACCCTGGCCCAGTCGGTGCCGCTGACGGGCGTCGCGATCGTCTGCACTCCGCAGTCCGCCGCGCTCGGGATCGCGGTCAAAGCTCTGCAGATGTTCCGTGGGCTGAACGTCCCGCCGTTGGGCCTGGTCGAGAACATGAGCTGGTTCATCTGCGGTCGATGCAGCGAAGAGCACTTCATTTTCGACCACGGCGGGGCGGAGCGCGCCGCGAAGCGTCTCGGGGTCCCTTATCTCGGCGGCATACCGCTGGAGAAAGTGATCCGCGAGGAGGCTGACGCCGGCGCTCCAGTCGTGGTGTCGAGGCCGGACACCGCGGGCGCCAAGGCATTCCGCGACGTCGCGTCAGCCGTCGCGGCGCGGGTCTCGGTCCAGAGCTTCCGGCAGCTCCCCGTGCTCAACGTTCGCTGAGGCCGGCGGGGTACTCCTTCTCGAGCTCCTGCCTCACCTCGAGGATGAACTCGGCCACTGCCGCGTCATCGAGGCCGCCTTTGGACGCGCGGAGGCGTTCGGTCGCGACTCCGGCCATGAAGCAGGAAAGGGGTGCGAAGCGCCGTTCCTGGGTGTGGGCCGCCACGCGCGCCAGGTCCAGCAGCTCGAGCGCCACCTTGGCGTCTAGAGAGGGCGCTTCGATCCGAGCCGATCGCCGCTGTGCCGCCGCCACCCAACGCTCCCCCAGGTCATCGAAGAATCGATTCATGCCTCACGTATAGCACGCCGCGGGAAGCCCATCGAAGCAGTGATGGTCGCCTGAATCCGGTTCAGCGCCGCCTGGTCGCTTCTCTCGACCTCGTTTCCAGCACGGCCGCGGCTGCATCGTCGAGCGCCTGGAGTGCGGCCCGCACCTCACCCCTCGGCATCCCGAGCGAGCCTTCGACCTGCTTGCGCACCACCTCCCAGTGGGCGTTGGCGCGGGCCTGCGTGGCGACGCCTCTGGAATTGAGCGCGACGTGGACCGCGCGCCCATCATCCGGGTGGCGGATCCGCCGGAGGTGGCCGGCCTCGTCGATGGCTTTCAGGTAGTCGAGCACGGTGGAGAGCGGAAGGCCGAGCTGGTGGGACATCTCCGTCGCGGTCAGAGGGCCGTGCATGAAGAGGAGGCTGTAGACGGCGTACTCGTCGGCCCGCATCCCCGAGCCGGCCATGCCATCGGCCAGCACTCTCCGGATTCGCTGGCTGGCTACGAACAGGTCGAAGAGAAGAGAGACGTCGGCGCGGCGGGGCATCCGCAGCACTTTAGGCCGTTGCCACGACTCCGTGCCATATACCACGGATCCGTGGTAATCTGCGGCCGCCATGCGGCTGGTGGGGGTGGCTTTCGGTGCGCTGGTCCTGGCGGTGGCCTGCGCCCAACCGGCGGCTACGTCGAAGACAGCGCCGGCACCCGCGGACACCCAGCCGCTGACGTCTGTATTCGGCAGCTATCGAGCCCATGACGGCCGGGTTTTCGTCATCGCCCGCCTGGGCTGGTTCTTCGACGTGCGGGGCGCCACTTACCGAACGATCTATTCAGGCGCCGCGTCCAACCACTTCAGCATCGGTCCCGCATTCGCGATCCCTTTGCCCAAGTACGCCGACCTCATCTTCGATGGGACGACCCTAACCGTCACCACCGCGCGGGCGACGGTTTCGGCGCAGCGGGTGCAGTACAGACAGACCGACGTGACCATCCCCGCCGACGGCGCCATGCTCGCCGGTGCGATCACCGAACCGATTGGAAGTGGCATGCATCCGGGCATCGTCATCGTCCACGGCTCGGAGCAGGGCGAACGGCACTTCTACGATATCTGGGTCGGGATCTACGCCGGCCTTGGCCTGACAGTGCTGACGTATGACAAGCGCGGGATCGGCTCGTCGACCGGTCGCTATCCAGGCGAGTTCCCGACCGACGAATCGCTCCGGATTTACGCCGATGACGCCGCGGCTTCGCTCGGCTTCCTCAGCAGGTGGCCCGGCGTGGACCCGAAACGTGTGGGGTTCCATGGCGGCAGCCAGGGTGGGTGGTCGGTGCCGCTGGCAGTCCACAGACACGGCCTCGCCTCGTTCGCGATCCTCGTTTCGGCCCCGGCTACCACGGTGGGACAGACCAATCGATGGAAGGACTTCAGCGGGGGCGGCGCTTACGCCCCAACCGCGTCGCCGGCGGAGATGGACGCCGCGGTCCGCGCCGATCATTCCGGCTACGACCCGGCACCCGCGCTCACCGCGCTGCAGGTCCCGGCGTTGTGGCTGCTGGGCAGCAACGATCGGACGGTGCCGACCCGTATTTGCGCGGAGATCCTGGCCGGCCTCCACAAGCCCAACTTCACGGTCCAGATGCTCCCCACCGGGCATGGCTTGCTGGTCAACCCGACCGGCCTCGATGCCGACGACCTGCGTTCCCCCGGGCTCGCGCCGGCGCTGGTGCCGACCATCACGGATTGGCTAGGCGCCCGATAATGAGCGCGAGCTGAGGCTCCGCGGCAGGCTTGTGAGGTCCGCGTCATCCACCTGAGCAGAAGGGGGAAGCAATGGCTGAGCACATCGAGCTGGGCATCATCCACCACATTCGCTTGACGGTCACCGACATCGATCGCAGTCGCGCGTTCTACACCGGGCTCTTGGGATTCGACGTGGCGGTCGCGGCTCCCGAATCCGACGATCCGAAATCCGATCCGAGCTACCCGGTCCTGTGGGGTGGGTGCGTGATGTCAAAAGGCAACTACCTGCTCGGGCTTCGACCCGTGGCCGCCAAGGGCGACCGCTTCGACGAAGACCGCGTCGGACTGGATCACCTGAGCTTCGGCGTGGAAAGCCGGGCGGCTCTCAACGAAGCGATCCGGACGCTCGACGAGCGGGGAGTGCCGCACGGGGAAGTCAGAGAGCTGACGTCCTTTGGGATTTGCGTGCTGCCCTTCCGCGACCCCGACAATATCCAGCTGGAGATTACCTCGCCTCTCTAACGCCCTGGGAGCAGGCGTAGAGCGCGTCGCATATTCGGCGCGTTTTGCGCCAACCGCGGCCCTCCTGGTTCCTCTTTGCGCACGGTTTGTGCTAACGGCGGAATGTCCGGAGGGTTAAACGGCTTCAACTGTTGAAGAAAAAAGGACTTGACGAGCCCAATGACGACTGACTTCGCCCAGCCGGCCTCGGAAGCAATGCTTCAGACCGTCGCCGCGCGCCTCCGAGAGCGAAACTTCGAGACCATCATCGTCGCGACCGCCGCCGAAGCCAAGGTCGCCGTGATGGAGCGCATTCCAGAAGGCGTTGAGATCCACTCGGGCAAGTCCAAGACGCTCGAGGACATCGGCGTCTTTGCGGAGCTGATGGGCTCCGACCGCTACGACTTTGTGCGCAAGCGGACGTCCAAGATGGATCGCAAGACCCAGGCGCGCGAGATCCGCAAGCTGGGCGCGGCGCCGGACGTAATGCTCGGGAGTGTCCAGGCTTTGACCGAGGCGGGCCAGCTGGTCGTGGCGTCCGCGAGTGGCAGCCAGATCGGGCCATATGCGTCGGGAGCCGGAACCTTGATCCTCGTCGTCGGCAGCCAGAAAATCGTCCCGGATCTCGACACCGCCCTTCGCCGCATCAACGATCACGTACTGCCGTACGAGGACGCGCGTCTGCGCGAGCAGATGGGAATGGGCACCAAACTGACCCGGATCCTGATCGTCGAGCGCGACTACAGCCCGGGCCGCACGACGGTCGTGCTGGTGCGCGAGCCGGTCGGCTTTTGAAGGTCCGAGGGCCGATTCCGGCGAACCCGTAGGCTAAGCTCCGATGCCGACTGACCACCCCTGGGTCATGGGCGTTCAAGCGGACACCGCCGACGCCAACGATCGCGACGACCTTGCGCGCTCCGTGCGGGAGCGGATCGCGGCCCATTCGGACTGGATTCTGCTCAACACCTGCCATCGGGTGGAGCTCTACGGATTCGGGACAGCGCCAGAGCTGGACGCGCGCCTCAAGGTCGTCACCGGTGAAGGCGCGGTCCGCCACCTGATCCGAGTCGCGGCCGGCCTGGAAAGCGCCATCATCGGCGAGGACGAGGTCCTGCACCAGGTGCGGGAGGCGCTCGGCAACGCCCGCGCGGGCCGCACGCTCGACGGCCGGCTCCTACGCCTGTTCGAAACCGCCATCGCGGCCGGCCGGGGCGCGCGCGCCGGGCGAACGGCCGCCAGCGGCAACCTCGCGCAGAGGGCGGTGGCCTGGCTGGGCGAGAAATCGAGTCTGGCCGGCAACACGGTCCTGGTCGCGGGCGCTGGCCGGATGGGGTCGTCGCTCGCCCATTCCGCCAAGCAGGCCGGCGCCGATATCGTCATCGCCAGCCGCGACGCGACCAGGGCCCGCCGGTTGGCGCACGTCTACGGAGGCGACAGCACCGACCTCGCTGGAGGTGCGCAGCTCGCGCTGCAGGCCGCAGGTGTGGCGGTTGCGCTGGCCGGCGTGTGGCACGAGTTTCAGCCTCGCGATGGCGCGTTGCCGCCGATCGCGGACATCTCGGCACCATCCGCAGTGCCGGCCGCGGTGAGGTCGCGGTTGAACAGCGGCTTTCTCAGCATCGACGACCTGTACGTGCACAGCCAGCCCGTTCCGGGCGGATACATCGACGAGGCGGAGCGCATCGTGGCCTCAAAGACCGCTGATTACGAGCGCTGGCTGGAGCGTGCGCGGTGAAGACCGGTCAGGGCACCCGAAGCCAAGGCGACATCGCAGCCTGGCGCGAGCGGGCTGAGAAGATTTTCCCGGGCGGCGTCAACAGTCCGGTGCGTGCATACCGGGCGGTCGGAGGAGAGCCCCCCATCATGGTCAGGGGCCGTGGGCCCTATGTCTGGGATGCGGACGGCAAGCGCTACATCGATTACGTGGGCGCGTTCGGCCCGCTGCCCCTCGGCCACGCGCACCCGGCCGTGGTGGAAGCGATCCGGAACGCCGTCGAGGCAGGGGGTCCGTTCGGCGCGACCAGCCCGGCCGAGGTCCGCCTCGCTGAGCTGATCCGCTCGAGAATGCCCTCGATCGAGCGGCTGCGGCTCGTCAACAGCGGGACCGAGGCGGCGATGAGCGCGCTGCGGGTAGCCCGTGCCGCCACCGGGCGCGACCTCGTGATCAAGTTCGAGGGCGGCTACCACGGTCATGCAGATTCCCTGCTGGTGGAAGCCGGCTCCGGCGTCGCCACGCTGTCGATCCCGGGCAGCGCCGGAGTCGCCGCGCCGGTGGCGGCGCAGACGCTGGTCGCCACGTACAACGACCTGACGTCGGTCGCTTCGCTGCTGGACGCGCATAAGGCCGAGGTCGCAGCAGTCATCGTCGAGCCGGTGGCCGCGAACATGGGCGTAATCCTCCCCGCGCCAGGATTTCTGGCCGGGCTTAGACAGCTCACGCGTGACGCAGGGGCTCTACTGATCTTCGACGAGGTGATCACCGGCTTCCGCGTTGCCCCGGGCGGTGCGCAGGAGTTGTTCGGTGTGCGGCCAGACCTCAGCGTGCTGGGCAAGATCATCGGCGGCGGTCTTCCGGTCGGCGCGTACGGTGGCCGCGCGGACCTGCTCGACCTGGTGGCGCCCGCCGGTCCTGTCTACCAGGCGGGGACCCTTTCTGGCCACCCCGCGGTCATGGCCGCGGGCGAAGCCACCCTCATGCAACTGAGTCCGGATGTCTACGCAAAAATGGAAACGCGCGCGGAGCGCCTGGAAGAGGGCCTGCGGAAGGCAGGCGTGAGCGTCGCTCGAATCGGAACCCTGCTCACAGTTTTCTTCCGCGAGCGGGCGCCGGCCAACTTCCGCGAGGCCAAGGAGAGCGACACCGAGGCGTTCGCGCGTTTCTTCCACCTCATGCGGGGGTCGGGGGTATTGCTGCCGCCATCGCAGTTCGAGGCCTGGTTCGTCTCGGCCGCGCACGACGACGAGGTCATCGGCGCAACCGTGGACGCCGCCTCGAGTTAAGCGCCGTCCTTCCAGACCGGAGTTCGCTTCTCGACGAAGGCCGCGATCCCTTCCTGGCCGTCGGGGGCGACCGCGTTGCAAGAGATCGCTTCGCCCATCATCCGGTACGCCTCTGCCTGCTTCTCCTCCACCTGCTGGTAAAAACCTTCCTTGCCGATCCGCAGCGCGTATGGGCTGAGCTGGGCCAGTTCCTTGACGAGCGCCATGACTTCGGCGTCGAGCTGGGCCGATGGGACGGCGCGGTTGATCAGGCCCCATTTCTCGGCGGTCGCCGCCTCGACGAATCGACCGGTCAGCAGCATCTCCATCGCGTGCTTGCGGCCCACGTTGCGGGCGACCGCCACGCCCGGCGTCGAGCAGAAGAGCCCGTAGCGGACTCCAGACGTGGCGAACCGGCAGTCGTCGCTGGCGATCGCGAGGTCGCAGGTGGCGACGAGCTGGCATCCGGCCGCCGTTGCGATGCCGTGTGGCGCTGCGATCACGGGGACGGGGACCGACTGCACCGTGGCCATCATCTTGTTGCAGACGGCGAAGATCTCGCGTTCCTCGTCGAGGTTGCGATCCAGCATCTCCTTGAGGTCATGCCCCGCTGAAAAGGCCCGGCCGGCTCCTTTGAGCACGATTGCCCGCACCTCGGTCCGGGCAGCCTGGCGCTCGAGCTCGGCCGTCAGCTCCTTCATCAGGCCGGTCGACAGCGGGTTCAGCTGGTGCGGCCGATTCAGCGTGATGATCGCGGCCGGGAGCGCATCCTCCACGAGCAGATAGTCGAGCGTCGCTGTCATCTCGCGATCCTCCTTGCCCTGTTCAGTCTAGGGTTCGGCATGGGCAAAGGATTACAGCGCTTTCAGGAACGCGCGCACGATCCGGTCGAACAGGTCGGCCGCGGTGTCGATGCCGAAACCGAGGACGTCCTGGAGGTTGAATTTCTCGTCGGCTGCATCAGAGGTGATGCGCAATGCCGCCCACGGAACTCCGTTTTGATGTGCGACCTGCGCGATGGCCGCCGTCTCCATGTCAAAGCACGCTCCATCTGGAAAATCGGCCAGCAGGCCGTCTCTGACAGCTCGTGACGTGACGATCTGGTCTCCGGTCAGGACGACGCCTGACCGGACGATCTGTGGATCGTCGACGACAGTTTCGGCCGCGTCGCGCAGCTTCTCGGACAGCCGTGGGTCTGCTGGGAAAACGGACTTGCCGAGTGATGGAATCACGGCCTTCGCATCGGTGAAAGGTCGGGCATCCACATCGTGCTGCAGGGCGCCGGAAGGTACGATCAGCCGGCCGCGCTGCCCATCGCTCTCGGTCGCTCCAGCGAGTCCGACCGCCAGCAAGCATCGCGGAGCGAAGACGTCGCAGATGAACTGGGCCGCTATAGCGGCGGACACTTTGCCGACGCCGGTGACGACGAGAACGACGCCCTTACTTTCAACCACGCCTTCCCAGACAGGAATGTGCGGCGACGAGATCGTCGAGCGAGCAAGGTGCTGGACCAGCGCTCGCGCCTCTTCGTCGAGGGCGAGGAGGATCGCTACGGGACGGTCCGTTCGGTCGGGGGCCACTCCCCACTATTAAATAGACGCGCGAAGCGGCGCGCCCAGGCGCTATTCGTCCGCAGCCCACTCCGTCGCAAAGCCGCCCGGCTGGGGCGGGCTGAGCATCCGCCATGCGATTCGAACGGCGCCGAAGGCGACGATCGCCATGATCACGATGTTGCGCATCCAGGCCATCTTCGCGAAACCCGGCTGCCAGGTCATCGTGCAGGGCGAACGAGAGATCGCTGAGGCCATGGTGTGCTCGACCCGGGCTATCCGTTTGCCAGCACGAAGAGCTCGATCCTTTAATCACCCGGATCGACTCGTTAACAGGCCGCGCGCACAGTTTCAAGCAGCCCCCGAGCACCCATGGCGTATGTAGCAAATTTGTGCGAGACGCATGTTCTGATGAAACGTCCGTGTGCCTCAGGCTGTTCTAGTGAATATGCAACTCAATGAAATTTCGGATGCCCGGATTCCTCGCGTTGCGATCATCGCCCACGATGGCAAGAAAGCAGATCTCGTCGCCTTTGCGACGTTCAACCGCGAGCGATTGAAGCGGTGCCGCTTGACCGCGACCGGAACCACGGGGAGATTGCTGGTCGAGAAGGTCGGGCTCGCGGCGGATTGCCTGGAATCCGGACCGTATGGTGGCGACGTTCAGATTGCGAGCCGAATCGTCGAAGGATTGATCGACGCGGTCATTTTCATCGTCGATCCTCTGGACAAGCACCCGCACGACCCGGACATCCAAACCCTCATGCGCGTCTGCAACGTGAGAAATGTGCCGCTCGCGACCAACATTTCCACTGCCGATATCCTCATCTGCTCCGAGCTGCTCTGGAATCTTGAAGCCGAAGGTAATGGGGTGTTGGCTGGATGAGGGTGAGCCGGCTGATCGACCAGTTCAGCTTGCGGCGCGGGCCTCGCGGCGGAGCCAAGATGGGCGCTCGATCGCAGCCGCGATCACGTCGAGGAGCTCCCGCGCGGCGTGGGCAGCCTGGCGCCGGATCGCGCTTGAGCCCATCGCCGTTTCGGCGCGACCGCTGAAGCTCAGCCTGATGTCGGGCTCGGTCGGATGAGCCACGAAACGTAGGTGGCCCGTGAGCAGGCAGCCGCCGGCGTCGACATCCTCGAGCAGCGAGACCGTGCTGAGCACGGCGCGGGGCGCGATCACCGGAAGGGCAAGCCTGAGCCTCGTGCCCTGCCCCAGCGCGGGTAGGTCGCGAACGTCGAGACGCACCGGGTTGGCCTGGCATTCGATGAGCCAGCGACACACGTCGTCGAGGTCGGCGGACGCTGAAGTCTCAGCTGAGATGTGAGCTGCGGTCAACGGAAAATCCACCTGCATGGCGTCGACACTAAATACACGCGAACTCCCCCGATAGGTGCCCTCCACACGAAGGCGAGCCCCACCGTTTGGTGGCTTTGAGCATCAGTTCTCTACAAAACCCGCCGATTCGGCTTCTGCCTGGTTGTCCTACGCTGATCAGCGCCACTGATGTCCAGTCCGCCGCCCAGCCCGCCCAGCGCGCCCAGCCCCACTAGGCCGGCCAAGCCCGCGCCTCCAAACCCGTTCCGCTCGACCCGCCTGTGGGTAACGCTCGCCATCGTGCTGCTGGCCAACGTCTTGATCACCAATGTCCTGTTTGCGCCAGCACAACCAACGACTGTGACGCTGCCCTACGACGTGTTCAAGCAGCAGGTCGTCGCCGACAACGTTCTCAGCGTGACGACCACCGGCGACGCGATCACTGGGGTGACCAAGACTCCGGTCAAGGAGTCGCCCACGAGCACGGTGAGCGCGACCCACTTCACGACGCAGCACCCATCGTTCGCGAACGACGGCCTCGAGCTCCTGCTCGAGCAGCACAACGTGACCATCAACGCCAAGCCGGAGAACCCGCCGCCTCCATTCTGGGAAACGCTGCTGTTCAGCTTCGGGCCGACGCTGCTGATCGTGATCGCGGTGCTGTACCTGATCCGCCGGGCCGCGAGCGCCGGTGGGGCGGGTGGGCTGCTCGGCGCGTTTGGTCAGAGCCGGGCGCGGCTCTACGACCCGGAGCGGCCCGGGACCACCTTCGCGGACGTCGCGGGGATCGATGAGGTCAAACAAGAGCTGGAGGAGCTCGTCGACTTCTTGCGCGAGCCGCAAAAATATGAACGCCTTGGAGGCAGCGTTCCTAAGGGTGTCCTCCTCATCGGGCCGCCCGGAACAGGCAAGACATTGCTCGCTCGCGCCGTGGCAGGGGAGGCGAAGGTGCCCTTCTTCAGCCAGTCGGCGTCGGAGTTCGTGGAGGCCATCGTCGGCGTCGGCGCATCTCGCGTTCGCGATCTGTTCACCAAGGCGCGGTCAGCCGCGCCCGCGATCATTTTCATCGACGAGCTCGACGCCATCGGGCGCAGCCGCAGCTCAGGCTTTCGCATCGGCGGCAACGACGAGCAGGAGCAGACGCTCAACCAGATCCTCACCGAGATGGATGGCTTCGAGCCCGGGAAAGGCGTCATCGTCCTGGCCGCCACCAACCGGGCCGATGTTCTCGATCAGGCCCTCCTACGGCCGGGTCGTTTCGATCGCCGTGTCACTCTGCAGGCGCCAGACCGCCGCGGCCGCGCGGCGATTCTGAAGATTCACACCGCCAAGGTGCCGCTGGGGCCGGACGTCGACCTGGACGCGATCGCCGCCGCCACACCTGGACTCGTGGGCGCCGATCTCAAAAACCTTGCCAACGAGGCGGCCCTCGGCGCGGCTCGCAAGGGCGAAACGACGGTGTCATCCAACGATTTTTTCGAGGCCATCGATAGGGTTCTGCTCGGAACCGAGCGTCACCTGATGCTGACCCCCGCGGACCGCGCCCGCATCGCCTACCACGAGTCGGGGCATGCACTGGTCGGGCTGCTGGTGCCGGGCGCCGACCCGGTTCGCAAGGTGACGATCATTCCGCACGGAGGGGCGTTGGGAGTCACGATCCAGCGGCCGGTCGACGACCGGTTCAACTACGGCGAGGATTACGTCCGCGCTCGCATCGTGGGCGCTCTCGGCGGCAGGGCGGCGGAGCAGCTGGTCTACAGCAACGTGTCCACGGGCGCGGCGAGCGACCTGCAGCAGGTCACGATGATCGCTCACGAGATGGTCGTGAGGTGGGGGATGAGCCCGAAGATTGGGCCGCTCGCGTTCAGGGAGGAAGGCTCCGGCGATGGGCTCGGGCTGGCGCGACCTTACAGCGAAGCGACTGCGCGCGAGGTCGATACAGAGGTGAAGCGCATCGCCGATGAATGTTTTGCCGAAGCCCTGCGAATCCTGACCGAGCATCGAGCCCAGCTGGAGGCCCTCACCCAGGCCCTGTTGAAAGAGGACTCTTTGGGCGAGGAGCAAATCCTCTCGGTCACCGGGCTGCAGGCGGCCGCCCCACTTAGTGATCGCGAAAGCTGACGGGCTGGGGTCAGATGGGTGGTCGAGAGCTGGTCTTCGCGACCTACCTCGCGCCGTGCCTCCAGCCCGTCTACGAGTTCGTCGCACGCAGGGTGGGGGAGAAGCTGCGCCGGCCAACACGCTTGATCGTGGGGGAGTCCTTCGACCAGGTGCGCAATGTCGAGGTCGACTTCGCGTTTCTCTGCGGCCTTCCCTATGTGCGGCTCAAGCGGGAGAGGCCGACGGCGGTGGAGGCCATCGCGGCGCCGATCGTCCAGGGTGAGCGCTACGACAAACGCCCTGTTTATTTCTCGGACGTGATCGTTCCCGCCAACAGCCGTGCCGCCGCATTCGGCGACCTGCGGCACCGAACGTGGGCGTACAACGAGCCGGACTCGCATTCCGGCTACCTGATCACCCTGTCCACTCTGGTCGAGATGGCTGAAACTCCGGCGTTCTTCGCACGCTGGGAGATGACGGGCTTCCACGAGGAGTCGATTCGCAAGGTGGCGGCGGCTGAGGTCGAAGGCTCGGCCGTCGACTCACACGTGCTGGGAGTCGAGATGCGCGACCATCTGGAGCTCGCAGACCGAATCCGCGTCATATGCACGCTGGGACCGTCGACAATCCAACCTCTGGTGGCGACCGCCGCCGTCCCGGCAAGCTTGCGACAGGACGTCACCGAGATCGTCACCGGGCTGGGGACGACCGAGACTGATCGACGGAGCCTCTCCGTGGGAATGGTCGAGCGCTTCGTCGCGGTCGATGATTCGGCGTATGGAGACATCAGGTCGAAGCTCGAAGCGGTGGAGGCGGCTGGATTCACCCTGGACGCATGAGTACGTGGGCCGAGGTGGCTGCGGCCGAGCCCGAGTTCGCTGATCGAGTGCGGCGCATCTTCGATGCTCGCCGCCACAAGGTTCTGGCCACAATCCGACGGGATGGCTCCCCGCGGGCAAGTGGGATTGAGGTGGAATTCGCCGACGGGGAAGTCTGGATGGGGGTGATGCCCGGATCGGTGAAGGCCCAAGACCTCAGGCGCGATCCACGACTCGCCCTGCACGCCGCATCCGAGGATCCCCCTCAGGACGACCCGAGCAACTGGCTCGGCGACGCCAAGATCAGCGGCCGCGCCGTCGAGGTGGTCGAGCTCGGCGATGCGGGCGAGGCGGTGGTTCGCTTCAAGGTCGACGTCATCGAGGTGGTTTTGACTCGAGTCGGCCGGCCTGCTGACCACCTCGCCATCGAATCGTGGCATGAGGGTCGAGGACTCGAGCGCCAGGAGCGCAAGTAGGACAACTGCGATCCAACTTGGTCCGACGATGGAGACACGCATTCAGGAGGTCGTTACGCGATCGACCTGCGATCGCGATTGGTACGATTCGAGCCAGGCCTCCAGATGCCAGCAGCCAAGAAACCAGTGCGGCGAAGCCGGGTCAAGCGTGCCGGCCCGAAAGCCGCAGATCCGAAAGCCATAGATCCGGTAGTCACCCAACCTGTCGTCCAGGCAGGCCCGGTGGCCGTGCACGTCGCTGCCGGCGAAGTCGCCGTGGTCGTCGCTCCTCCGGCTCCGGGCGGTATCGACCGGCGGCTCTTCACCTTGATCAACGGGCTGCCCCACTCCACGACCAGCGACCGCTATGTCAGCGTGCTGTCCGACCTGGGTGAGGGCCTCGGCTGGGTGGCGGGAGGAGCGGCCCTGGCCATGCTCGGCGGCACCAAGGGCAGGCGTGCCGGCGCGGCTACAGCCGTCGCATCGCTGGCGGCGACCTACATCGTCCAGCAGAGGGTCAAGCCGCTGTTCCGCCGCGTGCGCCCGTTTGTCAACCGCGAGGCGCGCGTGGTCGGAATCAGACCGGCCGACCATTCCTTTCCGTCGGGCCACACTGCTTCATCGTTTGCGGCCGCCACCGCGCTCGCTTTCTTCTATCCGCGGGCGGCCCCCATCGCTTACACGGTGGCCACCGGAGTCGCGGCGTCGCGCGTCCACCTCGGCGTTCACTTTCCCAGTGACGCCGCCATCGGCGGAGTCATCGGCATCGGCATCGGCACGTTCAGCGCCTGGCTCTTCAAGAAGCGAGGCTGACGCGCGGCCGTTCGGTCTGCCTGGACGCGAACGCCCTATCTCTGATCCACCGGATCAGCCTCAGAGTTCATGGGGTAAAACCATTTGAAGGTCGGCGACGGCAGCCAGCGCTCCGGGAGCCAGAGCACGAACGCCGACCAGCCGATGCCGAGAAGAACGCCTCCGAGCACGTCGCTCGGCCAGTGGGCGCCCGCCCAGACCCGTGCAAGACACGTCAGCACGATCACTACCCCGGCCAATATCCACAGGATGGGACGGACTCGAGGAGCGAACCTCGGCGCGAGCAAGAAGGCGAGCATGAAGGTGAGCCAGGTGAAGAAGACGGCGTGCCCGCTGGGGAAGCTGAAGCCAGTGGTCGGGTTGAGAATGTGGACGAGGTCGGCGGGCGGGCGCTGTCGCGAGATCACGAGCTTGATGATGTTGTCGAGCCCGCTGGAGATGCCGCCGATCAAGAACAGCCAGCCGGCGCGCCGCTCGACGATGAAGAGCGCTACCACCGCGACGGCGCCGATCAAGACCTGCCAGATACCGGCGCTTACATTGATCAGCTCCATCGGATAGACGAGAGGACCCCAGTTGACCGACTGGATGAAAGTCGCGATCGGGATGTCGAATGGGAGCAGCTCGTTTTGCACAACCAGATAGGTGTCGACCGCGAACAAGATGAACGCTCCGAGGGCAGTGGGACCAAGCCACCGCTTGGCGGTCGGCCCGGGTCGGCCGGCGATGACCTCCGCGGCGGCCTGCCTGGGTTCGGTCTGAGGCGCCGAGGTGTCCTTGGGCTGTGCGCTCACCGCGGGAGGATCACTTTCAATGCGCTCAGCGCCGCGGTGATGGTCGCGGGCGTTCGGCCAAGCTGGGCATTGTCCGCGTAAACGCGCACCTTCGGCTTCGTGACCACGTCCAGCTTGCGGAATTGAAACACCTGACCCAGGCCTTCCTCCCGGTGCTTGGACAGTACCGCGCGGGCAAGGACGCGCTTGACTATGTCTCTGCGGCTGGCGCCTGCATGGACCGACAGCTCGAGGTAGGGGTCCACGGGTGTACTGTCGCTGACGGGCATCTGCGAGCCGATCGATGCGGTGTTCGTGAAGACGAGGGACATGCAGGTGCCGCTGCCCCTGATGTCGCCTGACAGCACGTACTTGAAAGGCCTGGCTTCGGCGATGTGCTTCATATCCTCCGCGAAGGCCCCAAAGGCTCGGTCCTTGGCCGACTCGCCGGCGGCGATGGTTTCACCGAACAGGCCAATGGCGGCGGCCTCCAGGAAGACCTTCCCGTTCAAGCGGCCGAGCGTGATCGGATGCGGTTTTCCGGTCTTGATCACGTGGATGGCGGCATCAACAGTCGTAGGCAGACGCAGAGACTTCGCGAAGTTGTTGAAAGTGCCCATCGAAAGAATTCCGACCGGGTGTTTCGTGTCCGCGAGCCTGCGGACCACCCACCCGATCGTGCCGTCCCCTCCCGCCACCATGACCATGGCCGTCGGCCTGACCAGCGTCTCAATCTCCATCTTGGGATCGAACTCGACGATCAGGCTGCTCGCGAAGGCTTTACGGAGCTTGGCCTCGATCTCTGGCGTCATCGAGCCGGCTCTGGAGCTCAGGATCAGCAGGCTGGTCGCCCGTTTGGGGCTGCTCCTTGCGGTACGCACACTTGGTGTCATCGTGAGGCTTCGAGGGGAGCCTTGCTCGAGCCCGGCGCCAGGGAAGTTGCTGACTTTGTTATGCCGGGTGGGCCACCGTAATGCTGATCGTCACGGCGCGGCACGGCACAAGCCGGCGACATCGGGATGGAGCGCAGCAAGGGGGCTCTGAGGTTTAGAAGCAAATGGGACTTGTCGGGGGCACGTTCACGGTCGGCGGACTCCTGGCCGCGTTCGTCGGCGCGGTCATCCTCCTGGTCATTGTCCGAGCCTTGACTGGCCGCGGAATGATTCACCGCTAGACACCAAGTTCGTAAGGCCTCGCGGGACTACCCCCCCGTGAGGCCATTTCTATATATGGTGCCGTGGTGAACCCGGCCGCGGCTCCCGTCGGGTACGGCATCGATTTCGGTACGAGCAACAGCGCGATCTCGGTGGCATATGCCGATCGCGTCGAGGTGCTGGCATTGGGGCCATCGCGATCCGCGATGACACTGCCATCTTTCGTCTATCTCCATCGCGGCGGGAATCGCGCCGCGGGCGATGAGGCGGTGAAGACTTTTCTCAAGTCCGGGCACGAAAAGACCGACTGCTGGAACTGCGCCCTGGCGCCGTACGGTTGGGACACGGACTGCCGGCAGTACCGCAAGGGTGGGGGTTGCAACGACGCTCGGCTGCTGTCCGGCGTGAAGCACGACCTGGCGAAGGTTGGTTTTGCGGGGACCAATTCTTGGGCGACCGACTTCACCGTGGGCTCGCTGGTCGCGGTCGTGCTGAGACGATTGAAGAACGAAGCCGACGCAGCCGTCTCCGAAGGGGCTCGACGCGTCGTGCTCGGGCATCCGGTGGTCTTCGCCGGCTCCGATCCGTCCAACCGCGCCGCCTCACATGCGGAGGCTCTCGTCCGCCTGGAGCAGGCGGCGGTCGAGGCCGGATTCGAAGCGGTCGCGTTTTTGCCCGAGCCGACGGCGGCCGTCATCGGCGAGCCGACCCATCACGGTGTCGAGGTCGCTGTGGACTTCGGAGGGGGCACGTTCGACGTCGCCGTCATGGACTCCCGCGATGGCGAGTCGCACATCGCAGGCCTGTCCGGCGTCGCGGTCGGCGGCGAGGTGCTCGACGGCGTCCTGTTCGAGACCACCGTGGGGCCGGCCATCGGATTGGAGGTGCTGCCGAACTGGTTGTTCAACGAGCTCCGTACCGCGAGCTCCGTGAGGCTCCTGATGGCCGACCCGGGCATCCCGGCCATCCTGGCCAGGATCGGTGGCAAGGCAGCCGAGCTCGCCCACTCCCTTCTCTACGAGGGGTACGCATATGAGTTCTACAAGGCGATCGAGGCGGCGAAGATCGCACTGTCCAGCTCGGAGGTCACGGAGCTGCGGTTCTCACCCCTCGGCCTCCACCTGACGCTGCGGCGCTCGGCCTTCGAGTCCATGATCCGACCCGAGCTGGACCTGGTCCGCGCGGCGATCGGGCGCGCGCTCGACGAGGCCCGCGTCCAGGCGACGGACGTAGAACGTGTGCTGCTGACCGGCGGATCCGCCTACATACCCGCCTTCCGCGACGACCTGGCCCGGACCTTTGGCGAAGATCGGCTGGAGCAGCGAGATGCATTCACCGCAGTCGTTCATGGACTGGGCGTCCGCGCCCAGCAGCTGTGGGGACCTTGAGGTCGATCAGTCCAGGAAGGCTGATCAGCGCCGTGCCGCGGCGGGTGCGTGGATCGGCGTCAGCGTGGCTTCGAGCTGGTCGCGCAGGCCCTCGAACTTCGGTGGCAGCACCAGGCGCTCGCCCAGATGCGCGGGGTCCTCGTCCACGGCAAAGCCAGGGCCCATCGTGGCAATCTCGAACAGCACGCCGCTAGGCTCGCGAAAGTAAACGGACTTGAACCAGTAGCGGTCGATGACAGGCGTCGGCTGAGCGCCGGCCGCGATGACGCGATCGCGCCACGCAACCTGCTGGTCGTCAACCGAAGCCCAGGCGACGTGATGAACCGTCCCGGCTCCAGGCACGCCGTGCCGCGCAGGGGCGACGTCGTATACATACCGTCCGGCTCGACTGTCGCCGCGAGCCTCCCAGGAAGTGTCGCCGGACCGCTCCCACCCGAGCGCGCCCTCGAGCAGCTCGCGGCTCGCGTCGGGGCTCGACGTATACGCGCGCACCTCCTCGAAGCCCTGGATCGCGTGCTCGGCCGGTATCTCAGGATGCGACGCGTTGAGCGGCGCATCGGATGTGGCCACGACCCGGAGCTCCAGACCAAGGCCTTCAGGGTCTGAGAACTCCACCGATCCACGCGACCGCAGGCCGCCTTGAAGGCGCCGCTCCCAGAAGTCGAGCGCCTCCTCGGAGCCGACCCGTAGGACGATCCGGTGGATCATGCCCCGCCCCGCGCGGCCTGGGCGCGCCCCTGGATACTCGAAGAACGTCAGGTCCAGGCCCGGGCTGCCCTTGTCGTCGCCATAGAACAGGTGGTAGACGGTCGGGTCGTCCTGGTTGACCGTTTTCTTGACCAGGCGCAGCCCCAACGTGCCGGCGTAGAAGTCGACGTTCGCCTGGGCGTCGCCCGTTATCGAGCTGACGTGGTGGATGCCTTCCAGCTTCATATTTGCTGCCTCCATCGGTTGTCCTTGGAGACTACCCGTCTGGCTCGATTCTCATTCCTGGTCGGGGTCTCCAAATCCCCACTGTACGCAGGGGGCGACCGGCCAAACCGAAGTGATAGCCTGCCGATGCGATCCGGCCGCCAAGTTCGGAAACCTCAATGAGCAGCCAACCGGTCGTCGCCAGCGATCAGCGACAGAGGGAAGTCCGAGCGCGCGCTCTGGACGAAAACTTCGACGCCCAGCGGCGCCAGATCGGCGAGCGCGTGGCCGTGATGTTCCGCTGGATCTTCCTGGCCGTGCTCACGGCGCTGGTCAACCTGACGTCGGTCACCAGCACGCCAGAGAAAGTCACCGTCGACATCGCCCTCGGTGTCTGGGCCGCCATGAACGTGGTCGTCACGCTGATGCTCCTCAGGGGCTTCCGGCCGGGCAAGCAGTTCAGCCTCACCACGATGACCCTGGACATCTTCTTCGCGGCTGGGCTGGTCTACCTCACCAACGGATTCAACAGCCCTTACTTCCTCGCCCTGTTCCTGTCCGTGATCACCAACGCTGTCCGGTTCGGGGCCATTGCGAGCGTCATCTCGGCTCTGTTCATCGCATTCATCTACCTGTTCGTGGGGGGCAGCTTCACGCCGACCACTCTGTCCAACGATCCCAGCTCCCGCGTCAGCGCCCTGGGCGTCGTCTTCCTGTTCCTGATCGTGGCCCTGGCGACCGGCTATATGACCCGCGAGCTCGAGCGCGAACGCCGGCAGGCGGTGCAGCGCGCGGCCCAGGCGGACCTGCTGCGCGAGCTCAGCGCGAGCATCAGCAGCGAGACCGACATCAAGGATGTGTTCAGCGTCATGGTGGGCAACGCTCTCGAGATGACGGGGGCGGTGCTGGGCAGCATGGTGCTCGCGTCGCCCGACGGCCTCTCGGTCGTGGCCACAGCGAAGGTGGATCAGGGCCCTGCAGGCGCGCCCGAACCTCTTGACGACTCGCAGCTGGCCCAGGTAGCCCGATCGGGTGACGCTGCATTCTCAACAGATCGAGGCACGATGGTGGTGCCGATGGCGTCAGCCGCTGGAGTCACAGCTCTTCTGACCCTGAAGCGCCCCAGCCGTGTGTTCACCAACGAGGACCTCTTCGCAGTCGCCGCCTTGTCTGGAAGCTCGGCCATCGCGCTCGCGAACGCGCTTCGTTATCACGCGAGCACGCAGGAGGCGACCACCGACAGCCTCACCGGCCTCTACAACATTCGCGAGCTGCACAAGCGGCTCGAGGCCGCATTCGCGCGTGCCGACCGGTCCACCGCGTCGATCTCGCTCCTGCTCATCGACTTCGACTTCTTCAAGTCGGTGAACGACGAGCTCGGCCATCAGCACGGTGACCTCGTCCTCCAGCTGGGCGCGAGGATCGCGCGAAGCGCGGCGCGGGCCCAGGATTCGGTGGCGCGCTACGGCGGTGACGAGCTGGCGATCCTGGCCGCCGACACGTCGGCGGTGGGAGCCCAGCGGCTCGCCTACCGCATCGTCGATGCCGTGCATGCAGCCGCGGTGGCCACCACCGCCGGCAAGTCCCTGACGTTCAGCGTCGGCGTCGCCACCTACCCGGAGGACGCCCTGACGGCGCAAGAGCTGGTTGCCGCCGCGGACCAGGCGCTGTACCTCGCCAAGCGCGAGGGCAAGGACCGCGCGTGCACGTTCCCGCAACTTGTGACGGAGCTCGAGCTGGCCGATGGCAACCTCACCACGATGCTTGCCGACGCCGGGCCGCAGGTGGTCGTCGCCGCCGCCCACGCCGTCGACCACCGCAACCCGATGACGCAGGGCCATTCCAGCCGCGTGACCGCCATCGCGGAGGCTGTCGGCGAGCGGGTGGGATTGCCGCCAGGCAAGCTCGAGGAGCTACGGA
Source organism: Candidatus Dormiibacterota bacterium (assembly GCA_036393875.1). GTDB lineage: Bacteria > Chloroflexota > Dormibacteria > Dormibacterales > Dormibacteraceae > UBA10449. The sequence continues at coordinate 10,943 of DASWGF010000340.1, read as the reverse complement.
TGGCGGCGTTTCTCCACGACGTCGGGCACATGACGCTCGGCGTGGATGCAGAGAGTTTCGAGATACCGGGCCACGCGGAGGAAGGCGAGCGAATCGTCGCGGCGGCCAAGTTCTCTCCCGAGATCGCGTCCGTCGTCCGCCATCACCACGAGCGGTGGGACGGCCATGGCAAACCCGACGGCGCGGCGGGCGAACAGATCCCCCTGGCGGCGCGCATCCTGGCGGTCGCGGAAGGCTATGAGGCCATGACGGCCGGTCGCGGACGCGAGCGGCTGACTGTGGCCGCCGCCCTCGAGCAGCTCAAGGCAGGATCCGGGTCGGAGTTCGATCCAGCCGTCGTTGATGCGCTGACCAAGGCAGCGAGCGAAGGGAGCCTGGAATCAACATTGCCCGCCGTCGCCCTGCCTGCGGTCGCTGCACCCATGCCTGCCTAGCGTTATCTTTTCCCGATCGACGAACCCCAGCTGATTGTCGTGGGCGCGGGTCCGGCCGGCCTCGCTGCGGCCGGCGAAGCTCATCGGAGCGGGCTCACGGCCCAAGTCCTGGACGCAGCCGAAGCTGTGGGCGCCAGCTGGCGCGGTCACTACGATCGGCTCCGCCTGCACACGACGCGCGGCCTCTCGGCCTTGCCTCGCGTCCCGATCCCAGAGCGTCTGGGGCGTTGGGTCGCGCGGGACGACTTCATCGCTTACCTCGAGCACTATGCCCGCAAGATCAGTGTGCCGATCCGGCTGGGAGTGCGCGTCGAGCGCATCGAGGCCGCGCCGACCGGGTGGCGCCTGACCACCAGTGCAGGCGAGATCGATGCGGGCCAGGTTGTCATCGCGACCGGCCACAACCACACTCCGCGGCTGCCTGATTGGCCGGGCAGGGCTGCCTTCACCGGCGAGGTCATCCACTCTTCGGCCTACCGCAACCCGGCGCCTTTCCGCGGCCGCGACGTCCTTGTCGTCGGCGCGGGGAATTCGGGTGCCGAAATCGCAGCCGACCTGGTCGAGGGCGGCGCCGGCAAGGTGTGGATCTCGATTCGCACTCCGCCCAACATCGTCAGGCGTGACGGCCCAGCTGGAATCGCCCCGCAGTACCTCGGGATTTTGATGCGCCCGCTGCCGCTCAAGATCGTGGACCCACTCAGCTTGCTGGTGCAAAAGGTCGTGATCGGCGACCTCTCCCGGTATGGCATCGCCGCCCCCGCCACCGGCGTAGCCACTCGCGTGCTCGATGGACACATCCCCCTCATCGATGTCGGTTTCCTGGCCCAGCTCAAGGCGGGGCGCATCGAGGTCGTGCCTGGGATCACCGGTTTTGAAGGCGGTGAGGTGGTCTGCGGCGCACGCCGGCTGAAGGCGGACGCCGTCATCGCCGCGACCGGCTACAGCTCGGGCCTGGAACCGATGGTCGGCCACCTGGGTGTGCTCGACCCGAACGGTCGTCCGAGCTTCCACGCGCCGCAATCGTCTCCCCAGGCACCTGGCCTTTTCTTCATCGGTTACTCGAACCCGATCAGCGGCAATCTCCGCGAGATCGCCCATGACGCTCGAGCGCTGGGCCCTGTGTTGGCGGCGCGCGCGGCACTGGTGCAAGACGCCACCGCGATCGCCTGAGCTAGCGCCGCGCGCCGGCTGACCGCCAGCGCGATCGAAGCGCCAGCTGTTGCAGCGCATCGTTTGCCCGGGTGGATATCCGAGGTGAGGAAATTGAGCTTAGGCCTCGCGGGTGTCCTTCTTGTCCTCCGGGTGGCCGGTGTTGCCGAACGCGATCCGATCCCGCACCACCGGTGCGCGGCCCAGGAGGCGCGCGCGCTGCACGGCGTCCTCACCGAACCGGTCTCGGATCGCGTCCATGGCCACCTCCAAACGCTCGCCGCGCGGCCGGGAAGGCCCCGCAAAGAGGTCGAGCTGTCCGTCGTCGTCGCTTAGTCCCGACAGCCCGACGCCCAGTGTTCCGACTGCCCGCCTGACGTCACGGCCGGCCAGGAGTGCCAGCGCCGCTCGGTAGATCTCCTCTCCGGTGGCGATCGGATTGGCCAGTGTCGACTGTTTCGAAAAGCGTTCGACGTCCGGGCGGTACACGACCCCCACCGACACGACTCTGCCACGCCGGTCTGCGGCCCGGAGCCTGCGGCCGACCATCTCGCACAAGCGCATGAGCAGCTCCTCGAGCTCGCCCTGCGAGCTGGTCGCCCGCGCCAGCACGTGTGAATGGCTGTAGCTCTTGCGCGCGGGCCCTTCGAACGTGCCGACCTCGAAGCCCCGGAGCCGTCGGAGCCAGCCGTCGGCAACCGCCCGCTGCATGCCCGCCAGGCGCAACTGGTCGGCGCTCGCGCGCAGGAATTCGAGTGGCGTGCGGATGCCGGCTCGCGATAGGCGGCGCGCTGTGGCCTCGGCGATGCCGGACAGGTCGGTCAGCCGGAGGCGTTCGAAAGCCGAGACGAGGTTGGTATGGTCGATCCGCTCCAGGCCGTCGCGCTTGTTGAGATTCGACGCCTGTTTCGACATCCATATCGACGTGGAGATGCCGATCGAGCAGGTGATGCACTCGCCGACCTCTCGCCGCAGCGCCGCCTTGATCGCAACCCCGACGCCCTCTGGTCCCAGTTTCACCAGGTCAGGCGTCCCCGCCAGGTTCATGGAGGCTTCATCGATCGACATGCGGAGGACGTCGGGGCTGTGCCGCGTCATGATCGCGACCAGCTGGTCCGACACCGCTCGGTAGCGGGGTGGGTTCGGCTCCGCCACCGTGATCGAAGGCCAGATCGCCTTCGCTTCGAAGACCCGCATGCCGGTCCTGATGCCGAGGTCACGCGCTTCCCGCGACGCGGACACGATGGTGGAGGCGTCGGTCGCGTAGGCGGCGATGGCCAGGGGACGGTTTCGCAGCCGGGGGTCGTGCTGCTGCTCGATCGAGGCGAAGGCACAGTTCAGATCGACCACGAGAGTCGCCGGCTCGGCCCGGTTGAGGCCCAGATCCGAGACGCCAGCCATGTCGAACAGATGTTTGCACAATTTAGGCGCCAACGGATCTCGCGCGCCATCTCTTTGAGGGGTGGAGTTAGGGTTGAACAACGAATGACTGGGAAGGTGACGGATTCGCTGCCCGCCGGGACGCTGATCACCGGCCCGGACATCACGCCGAGCGAGCTCCAGCTGGCGGTCCGCAACCACTCGATGCCGCTGGAGGCTCTCCGCTACGAGATCACGCCGATCGGCCTGCACTACCTACTGATCCACTTCGACATCCCGGCCGTGGACCCGAACGAGTGGGCGCTGACCGTCGGCGGCCACGTGCGCCATCCGTTGCAACTCAGCCTCGAACAGATCAAGGCGCGTCCCTCGACGACCCTCGCGGTGACGCTGGAGTGCGCCGGCAACGGCCGAGCCCGGCTCTCACCCCGCCCGCTGAGCCAGCCCTGGCTGATGGAGGCGGTCGGAACCGCCGAATGGACCGGGACGCCATTGGGCCCTTTGCTGGACGAGGCCGGGCTGATCGGTCAAGGCGGCGACGTGGTGTTCACGGGATTCGATCGAGGGATCCAGGGCGACGTCGAGCAGCAATACGAGCGCAGCCTGCCCCTGGCCGAGTGCCGGCGTGAGGAGGTTCTCCTCGCCTACGCCATCAACGGGCAACCGCTGCCTCCGCAACATGGTTTTCCGCTTCGCCTGATCGTTCCCGGCTGGTACGGGATGGCGCACGTCAAATGGCTGCGCGCGATCACGGTGCTGGGGAGCACCTTCGGTGGCTTCCAGCAGGCGACCGCCTACCACTACCGTCGCACCGAGGATGAATCGGGCGTGCCGGTCACTCGGATGCTTCCACGAGCCCTTATGGTGCCGCCGGGCATACCGGATTTCATGTCGCGCCTTCGCTTTGTGGCTCCGTCGCGCCAGGCGCTTTCGGGTCGCGCCTGGTCGGGCTGCGCGCCGATCACGAAGGTCGACGTGAGCGTGGACGGTGGCCTGTCATGGGCTGAAGCCGATCTGGGCGATCCGCCCTCGGCCTTTGCATGGCGCCCATGGAGCTATGTGTGGGACGCGACCAAGCCTGGCGAGTACGAGCTCAGCGTGCGGGCGACCGACGGCGCCGGCAACGTTCAACCCACGGACGGCAACTGGAATCTCGAAGGCGTGCAGAACAATGCCGTGCAGCGCGTGCGAGTGGTCGTGACCGAATCCGACGACCAGGTCCAAACGCCCGCCGATCAACGGACCTAGCCCAGGCCTGAGAGACCCGCGTCATTAAATCGCGGAGGGCACGTCCCCTCCGCGGACCGACCCGTCTCCTCAGCGACGCTGGGTGGCGTTTGGTAGGTGGCGTGTCTGGGTGAACGGCCGGAATAAATCCGGCCTAAGGCTCCACATGGCATCTCTTACTTAAGGTTGGTGTGGGATGACCCGTCGAGGCCTGGTGCTCTTCGTTGCGATGTGCTTGATCTGGGGCATCCCTTACCTGTTCATCCGGATCGCGGTCAGCGAAATCTCACCTGCGATGCTCGTTTTCCTGCGCACTGTGATCGCGGCCCTCGTGCTGATACCGATCGCAATTCGGCAAGGTGGTTTTCGCGACCTGTTCGACGAGTGGCGTCCCCTCGTATTTTTCGCGGTCATCGAAATAGGCGTCCCATGGCTGTCGATCTCGAGTGCTGAAGAGCAGATCTCCAGCTCCCTAGCTGGAGTGCTGATCTCAGCGGTGCCTCTGGTCGGCGTCATGATTGCGCCTCTCTTCGGCAACCGCGAAAGGATTGGGCCGCTCAACCTGGCTGGGCTGGTTCTCGGCCTGGTCGGTGTGGCGGCGATAGTCGGTCTCGATCTTCGGGCCACCGGCTGGGTGCCGCTGGTGGAGATCGCTGTGGTCGTGGTCTGCTACGCCACCGGCCCGGCGATCCTGGCGCGCTACCTATCGGGCCTGCCCGCGGCCGGCGTCAATGCGGCCGCGCTCGCTCTCTGTGCGATCGGGTATGCGCCCCTGGCGGCGTCCTCGTGGCCCCGAACCATCCCGAGTGTCGGCGTCCTGGGATCGGTGGCCGTGCTGGCGCTGGTGTGCAGCGCACTCGGGTTCTTGATCTTCTTCGCCCTCATCGCTGAGATCGGGCCCGTCCGCGCCACTGTGATCACGTACATCAACCCGGCGGTGGCTGCGCTGGCCGGGATTCTCGTGCTCCACGAAAACTTCACGGCCGGCATGGGCATCGGCTTCGTCCTCGTGCTGGCCGGCTCGACCCTGGCGACCCGCCGGGCAAGGCAGAGGCAACCGGGCCTGGTCGAAGAGGCGATCACCCTTAGGGACCGCTAACACCCCAACAGCGTTGCCTTATTCTGAATCTCATCGACGCGCATTGGATGGCAGTCGCGCGGGGTGACGAGCCGGCCGACCTCGTGCTGGCCGGCGGAAAGGTGCTCTCGGTGTTCACCAAAGAGTGGCTCGACGTCGACGTCGCCATCAAGGACGGCCACGTCGTTGGGCTCGGGCGCTACCAGGGCCGTGAGCGCCAGGACGTCTCCGGCACCTACCTCGTGCCCGGGTTCATCGACGCCCACATGCATATCGAGTCCTCCAAGCTGACGGTCGACGAGTTCGCTCGGGCCGTCCTGGCCCACGGCACCACGGCGGTCGTGGCCGACCCTCACGAGATCGCCAACGTGCTTGGCACCGACGGCATCCATTGGCTGCTCGATTGCTGCACCGACCTGCCCCTCGACGTCTACGTCATGGCGTCGTCGTGCGTGCCGGCCTCGCGCTTCGAGTCGCCCCGGCGGCCATTCACGACGGGCGACATCGAAAGCCTTCTTCGGCGGCATCGCACGATCGGGGTCGCCGAGATGATGAACTTCCCCGGAGTCATCGCCGGCGACGAGGCGGAGGTTTCGAAGCTCACGACCGGGTTGACAGACCATGTTGATGGCCACGCTCCCGGGGTCCGTGGCCCGGCCCTCAACGCGTACGTCGCCGCGGGCATCCGGTCCGATCACGAGGCGACGACCTACGAAGAGGCGCTCGAAAAGCGGCGCCTGGGGATGTGGGTCATGCTCCGCGAGGCTTCGATCGCCCGCAACCTGCGCGACTTGCTGCCGCTCGTGAAGAAATTCGGGACCGACTGGTGCATGTTCTGCACCGACGACCGCGAGCCGGGCTTCATCGTCGAGGAGGGCCATATCAACCAGATGGTGCGCGCGGCGGTGGCGGAGGGCATCAGCGCCGAGGATGCGATCGTGATGGCGACTATCAATCCCGCCACCTATCACCGGCTCTGGCATCTCGGAGCCATTGCTCCCGGCTACCAGGCGGACATCCTGGTGCTGGACGACGTCGTCTCCTTTGCGCCACGCCAGGTTTTCAAGCGCGGCGCTCCCCCGCATTTCACCAAGCTCACCGTGCCGGAATGGGTGCGGCAGACCATCCATCTCGCCCCGGTGACGCCCGATTCGTTTCGCATTCCAGCTGGACCGAGGAAGATCAGGGTCATGCGGGTCATACCGGGCCAGCTCTTGACCGGAAGTGAGACGGCTGAGCCGGCCGTCCGCAATGGGAGCATCGTCGCCGACCCATCCCGAGACCTCGTCAAGATCGCGGTCCTGGAACGCCATCACGCCACCGGGCGCATCGGCCTCGGATTCGCCACGAGCGTCGGTCTGCAGCGCGGAGCATTCGCATCGACGGTCGCGCATGACGCGCACAATATCGTGGTCCTCGGCGTCGACGACGCCGACATGGCCGAATGCGCGTGCCGGCTCGCCGACATCGGGGGCGGCATCGTGGTCGCCGAAGGAGGACGCGTCGTGGAGGAGCTGCCCCTGCCGGTCGCGGGCCTCATGAGCGACCAGCCGCTCGCGGTGGTGCATCAGCGCCTCAACTCGATGGAGCGCCGGCTGGCGGGCATGGGCGTGTCCATGACCGCCCCTTTCATGACCCTGAGCTTCCTCGCCCTGTCGGTCATCCCTGAGCTCAAGATCACCGACCAAGGCCTGGTCGACGTGGCCAACTTCCAGCTGGTGCCGCTGGGCATTGATTGAGGAGTTCAACGCCCTGCCGGCAAAAGAAGCAGCTGACTCCCTCTACAAATGCCTCGCCAATCGGCGCTGGGCGGCGGAGGTGAGCTCGCGCCGGCCGTACGCCGATGCCCAATCGTTTCTGACCGCCGCCGGGAATGCGTTGAACAGGCTGACCGACGCCGATTGGGTGGCTGCGTTCAAGGCCCACCCGCGGATCGGCGAACGGGGCGGCGACGCGCCCGAGAGCTCCCAGCGCGAGCAGAATCGCGCGATGCAGTCGGCAGCCGGGACCCTGGCCGCGCTCGAAGCCGAGAATCGGCAGTATGAGGAGAGGTTTGGGTATGTGTTTCTCATCAGGGCCAGCGGCCGGAGCGGGGAGGAGATCCTGTCCGAGCTGCGGCGGCGCATGAATAACGATCCCGCCTTAGAGCTCGGTGAGGCGCGCCGTGAGCTCTCGAAGATCGCCGGCGATCGGCTGTTGGAGCTGGTTTCCTGAGCATCTCGACGCACGTGCTCGACACCGCCCGGGGCACGCCCGCCGCGGGACTTGGCGTCACTCTGCACCGTCGCGCGCCCAACGGCGATTGGAGAGAGGTCGGCACGGCGGTGACCGACTCAGATGGACGAATTCGCAAGCTCACCGAAGAGGAGCTGGAACCCGGCGAGTACCGCCTCGAGTTCGACACGCGGCCGTACTTCGAGCGCTCCGGCTTGAACGCCTTCTATCCAGCCGTGTCGGTCGTTTTCAACCTGGAGGACGGTCACCTCCACGTGCCGCTGCTGCTGAGCCCGTTCGGCTATTCCACATACAAGGGCCAGTGACAATCGTCATCGGCGACAACCAGTACGGCAAGGCTGAGACCCACATGGTCCGCGTCACCCGAGATGGCGGCATCCACGAGATCAAAGACGTCACGGTCACCATCGCGCTTGCCGGCGACTTCGGAGCCAGCCACATCGAAGGTGACAACACCAACGTCGTGCCCACAGACACGCAGAAGAACACGGTGTTTGCCTTCGCGAAAGAAGCGCCTGTGGGCGAGATCGAGGAGTTCGGTCTCCGCCTGGCTCGCCATTTCGCCGGCGATTTCGCGTCCGTCCATCGCGCTCGGGTGTCGATCGAGGAGCATCCATGGACTCGCATCGACGTGGCCGGCCGCCCGCACCCTCACGCGTTCATGCGTGGGGAGGCGGAGAAGCGGCTGGCCACAGTGACGTGCACGAACGACGGGGCCTGGGTGGTGGCTGGGCTCAGCGACCTCATCCTCTTGAAGTCCACCGGCTCCGAGTTCCGAGGCTATCCGAAGGATCGCTACACCACGCTCGAGGAGACTCGCGACCGCGTGCTGGCGACGGCGGTCGTTGCGCGCTGGCGGTATGGGCGGCTCGACGCCGATTGGGCCGCAGCTTTCGCGATGGCGCGCTCGGCCTTGATCGAGGCGTTCGCCTCCAAGCACAGCCTCGCCCTGCAGCAAACCCTGTACGAGATGGGCTCCGCAGTGCTCGAGTCCCGACCCGACATCGCCGAGATCCGACTGTCGTTGCAGAACAAACACCACTTCGTGGTCGATCTCTCGCCCTTCGAGTTGGAGAACCACAACGAGGTCTTCTATGCGTCCGATCGCCCCTATGGGCTGATCGAAGGGACGGTGACCCGTGACGACGCTCCGGAGCCCGGCCAGGCCTGGTAGCCAGGATGGAGTTTCTGCAGCCGGCGAGCTGGCCCGAGGCGCTCGCCATGAAGGCGGCCCATCCCGAGGCGCTCCCCATCGCCGGCGGCACCGACGTGATGGTCGAGATCAACTTCGACCGCCAGCGGCCGGCGACGATCATCGATCTGACTCGGGTCGCCGACCTCAACGTCTGGGGGATGGAGGGCGGGTTCCTGCGCATCGGCGCGGGGGTGACCTACACACGGATCATCGATGAGCTCGGCGAGCGGCTGCCCGGTCTGGCCATGGCCTCGCGCACGGTGGGCTCGCCCCAGATCAGGAATCGCGGGACGGTCGGCGGCAACCTGGGCTCCGCCTCGCCTGCGGGTGACGCGCACCCGCCGCTGCTCGCCTCCAACGCGCTGGTCGAGCTGGCGTCGACCTCAGCTACCCGCCGCGTCCCGGTGCGTGAGTTCTACATCGGGCCCAAACGCAACGCGATGCGCAAGGACGAGCTGATCGCTGCCTTCCTCGTCGAGCCGGGAAAAGGGCCGCAGCAGTTCTCCAAGGTCGGCACGCGCAACGCCATGGTGATCGCGGTGTGCTCATTCGCCGTCGCACTCGACTCCGAGCGCCGCCAGGTCGGCACGGGGATCGGTTCGGCCGCGCCCACACCGGTCACCGCCGGCGAGGCTGAGACCTTCATGAGGGCCGTGCTCGACGAGGGCGGGCTGTGGGAGAGGCCGGCGCCCGTGGCATCGAGTGCGCTCGCCCGCTTCGGCGAGCTGGTCGCCGCAGCGGCGCGGCCCATCGACGACGTGCGCGGGACGGCCGCGTATCGGACGCATGCCCTGGCGGTGCTGGCACGCCGGAGCTTCACCTGGGCGTGGGACGAGTACCGGCGGACGGCCCCGGCATGAGGGTCAGCTGCACCGTCAACGGGCGCCGCGTAACGGCTGACGACGTCTGGGAGGGGGAGAGCCTTCTCTACGTGCTGCGTGAGAGGCTGGGCCTGCCCGGTTCGAAGAACGCATGCGAACAGGGCGAGTGCGGGTCCTGTTCGGTGTACCTCGACGGGACGCTCGTATGCGCATGCCTGGTCCTGGCCGGCCAGGCCGAAGATCGGGACCTCGTGACCGTCGAGGGGATCGGCTCGGCCGAGTCGCTGCATCCGGTGCAGGCGGCGTTCGTCGAGGCGGGTGCGGTTCAGTGTGGCTTCTGCACCCCGGGCCTGATCGTCGCCACGCACGACCTCTTGCGCCGGGTGCCGCAGCCGACCACGGTCCAGATTCGCGAGGCGCTCGCGGGCAACATCTGCCGCTGCACGGGCTACGCCAAGATCATCGCGGCGGTGCACCTGGCGGCGGGCCGTATGGGCTCGACGTGACAACCAGGCCTCGGCTGGCCACACCGTCGGTTGTAAGCGGCCGAGTCGGCGACGCGGTTCAGCGCCCCGACGCCGCCCTCAAAACGCGCGGCGACTTCCCGTATTCGTCGGATCTGCAGGTGGAGGGCATGCTCTGGGGCGCCACCGTGCGCAGCCCGCATCCCTACGCGCGCATCGTTTCCATCGACGCCGAGGAGCCCCGATCGATGCCGGGAGTGAAGGCAGTCCTCACGCACGAGGACGTGCCGGGACACAACGTCTACGGCCTGGAGATCGAAGACCAGCCGGTACTGGCGGTGGACGTGGTGCGTTACTGGGGCGAGGCGGTGGCGCTGGTCGCCGCGGATCACCCCGAGCGCGCGCGACGCGCTGCGCACGCCGTGCGTGTCGAGTACGAAGTCCTGGCGCCGCTCACCGACCCGGAGGCGGCGCTCACCGACGGCGCGCCGAGGCTGCACCCCGACGGCAACATCACGCGCCGGATCAAGATCCGGCATGGCGACCAGAACCCGCGCGCGGACGTCGTGGTCACGGGGGAGTACGAGGTCGGCATGCAGGACCAGGCTCCCCTCGGCCCCGAGTCGGGCCTCGCGATCCCTGACGCCGAAGGTGGCGTCGACCTCTACATCGCCACGCAGTGGCTGCACGTCGACCGCTCGCAGCTTGCAGGGTGCCTGGGGCTGCCGCCGGAGAAGGTCCGGCTCACGCTGGCCGGCATCGGGGGCGCGTTCGGCGCCCGCGAGGACCTGTCGATGCAGGCGCATGCCTGCATGCTGGCGATGCGAACCGGCCGGCCGGTGAAGATGGCCTACTCGCGGTCGGAGTCGTTCGTCGGCCATGTGCACCGGCATCCGGCGAAGATGCGCTACGAGCACGGCGCCACCAGGGACGGCCGGCTCGTATACGTACGTGCCCGGA
>DASWGF010000339.1:0-9345 GCA_036393875.1 Candidatus Dormiibacterota bacterium | reverse complement strand
CTTCGCGTACCTGGGCACGCCGTACGTGCTCGGGGGCTGGCGAGGGTTCAACCAGCGCCTCGCGTCGACTCCGCTACCCGACCTGCTCAGCGGACTGCTGGGCATGATCGTCGGTCTCGTCATCGCCGTGCTCATCGGCGTCTTCGTCCGCGATCTGGTGGCGCCCTACGGCATCGCGCTGTCGTTCGTGCTCGCGCTTCTGCTGGCGCTGCTCGGGGCTTCGGTCGGCACGACCCGCCGCGAAGAGCTGACCGCCCTCTTCTTCGGAAGGACGCGGGAGGAGAAGGGCCATCGCCTCGACGCGGTCCTCCTCGACACTTCGGTCATCATCGACGGGCGGATCTTCGACATCGCCAAGACGCGCTTCGTCGACATGCCACTCGTCGCGCTGAGCTCGGTCCTGCGTGAGCTCCAGTTCGTCGCGGACTCCTCCGATGCAACGCGCCGGCGACGCGGCCGTCGCGGGCTCGACGTGCTGGGCGAGATGCAGAAGGATCCGTCCGTCGACCTGCAGGTGGTGGAGGACGATGTCTCCCCCAACACCGAGATCGACACGCACCTCGTCCGCACAGCCAAGAGCAGGGGCTGGGGGATCATGACGAACGACTTCAACCTCAACCGCATCGCGCGACTCGAAGGCGTCACAGTGCTCAACCTCAACGAGTTGGCGCAGGCGATGCGGCCGGTCGCGATCCCTGGCGAGGAGATCGTGGTCACAGTCGCGCGCGAAGGCAAGGAGCCCGGCCAGGGTGTGGGCAGCCTTGACGACGGTACGATGGTCGTCGTCCAGAACGGGCGGCGCCTGATGAACCAAACCATCACAGCGGTCGTGACGTCCGTGATCCAGACTTCGGCGGGCCGGATGATCTTCGCGGAGCCCGCGGGCCAGGACGGCAAGCGCAGCAGCCGCCCCAAACGGGACGAGGATTCTTAAGTGCCTACTGTTGGCGCGATCGTCGCCGCTGCGGGGTCGGGCTCGCGTCTGGGCCGCGGCAGCAAGGCTTACGTCCGCCTGAACGGCCGGACCACCCTCGCGCGGGTCCTGGAACTTTTCCTGGCGCTGGACGAGGTGGATCGGATCGTGGTCGTGGGCCCCCCGAGCCGCCTCGAGAACGCGGAACGCGAGGTGGCATCTTTATCTCCACGCAAGCCGGTCATGGTGAAACCCGGCGGCGGCAGCCGGCAGGAGTCGGTGCGCGCCGGCCTGGCAGCTCTCGGCGAGTGCGACTTCGTCCTGGTGCACGACGCCGCGCGCCCCCTTGCGACCGCAACCCTGGTGCGGCGCGTCCTCGCGGCGGCGATGGAGTCGGGCGCCGCCTTCCCGGCCATCGCGCCGCGTGATGCGGTGAAGCGAGTCGAGGGCAACCGGCTCGTCGAGAGTCTTGACAGATCACGCATCGTGCTGGCGCAGACACCGCAGGCATTCGCGTACGAGCTGCTCGCGCGCGCTCACCGTGAGGCGGCCGACGCGGGCCTGGTCGGCGACGACGACGCGCAGCTCGTCGCCGCCACCGGTCACGAGGTCACAGTCGTGCAGGGCGAGCCTGCGAACATCAAGCTCACCACGCCGGAGGATTTCGACGTGGTCGAGGCGCTGATCAAAGAGCAGGAAGCCGCCGCCACTTGAGGATCGGCGCGGGCTACGACATCCATCCCCTCAAACCGGGTCGCAAGCTGATCATCGGCGGCGTCCGCATACCCCATGGGCTCGGACTGGACGGTCACTCGGACGCGGACGTCCTCACGCATGCAGTCATCGATGCGCTGCTGGGAGCGGCGGCGCTCGGCAACATCGGCGACCACTTTCCAGCCGATGACCCCAGATACAAGGACGCATCGAGCCTCGACCTGCTGGCGACCGCCAGCGAGGTCTTGAAGCGCGCGGGCTACCGGGTGGTCAACATCGACAGCACGGTGGTCGCCGAGGAGCCGCGATTGCAGCCGCACCTGAGCGAGATGGAGGCCAACATCGCCAAGCGCATCGGCGTCGACCGCGGGCTGGTCAGCGTCAAGGCGACATCGCCAGAGGGCCTCGGAGCGTTGGGCAATCGCGCGGGCATCGCGGCGCAAGCGGTGGCGTTGATCGACCAGTGACGCTGCGCCTCCACAACACGCTGACTGGGACCAAGGAAGTCTTCGAACCCATCGAAGCCGGACACGTCGGCATGTACACGTGCGGCCCGACGGTGTGGAACTTCGCCCACATCGGCAACCTGCGCGCGTTCATGTTCTACGACCTGCTGCGCCGGCAGCTGCAGGCGAGCGGATATCGCGTCACGCATGTGATGAACCTGACCGACATCGACGACCGCATCCTCGATCAGGCGATGCATGCGGGGACGACGATCGCCGAATACGGCAAACCATATGTCGCGGCCTTCTTCGAGGACATGAGCGCGATGCGCGCCCAGGCGGCCGAGCACTACCCCAGGGCGACCGAGCACATCCCGGAGATGGTCGCGATGATCACGACGTTGCTCGAGCGAGGGTTCGCGTACGCGGCCGACGGGGACGTGTACTTTCGCATCGAGAGCTTCCCGCGCTACGGCGCCCTGTCGCACCTCGATCGTTCCGGGCTGCGGCCCGGCGCGCGAGTCGCGACCGACAAATATGACAAGGAATCCGTCAGCGACTTTGCTTTATGGAAGAAGGCCCAACCCGGCGACGAGCAGCTGGGCGCCGCGTGGGATGCGCCCTTTGGACTCGGGCGCCCAGGCTGGCACATCGAATGCTCCGCGATGAGCAAGCACTACCTCGGAGAGACGTTCGACATCCACAGCGGCGGCATCGACCTGATGTTCCCCCACCACGAGAACGAGATCGCGCAGTCGGAGGCGGCGAACGGCAAACGGTTCGCGCGGGTCTGGCTGCACTCCGAGCACCTGGCCGAGGCGACCGGCGAGAAGATGTCGAAGAGCGCGGGTGGCTTTACCACCCTGCGCGACCTCATCGCCGCCGGGCACGACCCGCTCGCGGTTCGCTTCTTCCTCATCGCCAACGCGCATTACCGTCAGCGCATCCGCCTCACCACGGAGGCGCTGCATGCGTCGGCCGAGCAGGTGAGGCGCCTGCGGGACTTTGCGGAGAGGGTCCGCCGCACCGATCCGGCGCCGGCAGCAGATGAAGACTTGATCGCAAGAATCACGGAGGCGCGGGCCGCATACCGGGGGGCGCTCGACGACGACCTCAACCTGCCCCAGGGCATCGGCGTCGTGTTCGAGCTCGTCCGCGAGGCCAACGCGGCCCTCGACGAGAGGAGGGTCGGGGCGAGCGCACGTGGCGCGCTGCTCGGGCTGCTCGAGGAAGTCGACGGCCACCTCGACGTGATGGGCGGCGACGAGCCGGGGCTCGCGGACGAGGTGGAGCGGCTGATCTCCGAGCGCAAGGCGGCGCGGGCGGCGAAGGACTTTGCCCGGGCGGATCGAATCCGCGAAGAGCTGAGGGAGCGCGGCATCGCGCTCGAGGATTCGCGCGATGGAGTCCGCTGGCGCCGGGTGACGCCCGCATGAGAGGCCGCTCGAGACGCTACGAGCGTCCCGCGCCTGCGCCCGCGGCGCTGATCCATGGTCGCAACGCTGTGCTCGAGGCTGCGCGGGCCGGCAAGGTGGTCAAGGTGTTCCAGGCCTCGGGTCTCGGCCACGATCCGCGCCTCGTCGAGCTCGCGCGGCTCGCGCCCATCGAGGTGGTCCTGCCCGAGCGTCTCGACGTCATCGCGACGGGGGTGCATCAGGGCGTGGCGGCCGAGCTCAAGCCCCGGCGCTTGTGGACCATGAAGGATCTTCTCGCCACCAATCCGACGCTGCTGGTGGCGCTGGACGGGATCATGGACCCGCAGAACCTTGGCGCGATCCTGCGCAGCGCGGAGGTGGCCGGCGCCGACGGCGCGATCATCCCCGAGCATCGCAGCGCGCCGCTGTCGCCCGCGGCGGTCAAAGCGAGCTCGGGCGCGAGCGAGCTGCTCCGAATCGCGCAGGTCTCTGGCATCCCGTCGGCGATCGCCGAAGTCAAGCGGGCAGGGATCTGGACCGCCGCTCTCGACGTGCGCGGCGATGTGTCGCCCTGGGATTTCGACCTCACCCAGCCGGTTTGCATCGTGGTCGGCAGCGAGGGCGAGGGTGTGCACCGGCTGGTCAGGGAGAGGTGCGACGTACGTCTTCGCCTGCCAGTGGCTGGGCACATCTCGAGCTTCAACGCATCGGCCGCGGCGGCAGCCCTCCTGTACGAGGTGATGCGTCAGAGGGAAAGGCGTGGCAGCACCCGCGCCTAGACTTCTGTACCACCAGATTGCCTGACGCTACCGCCGAGCTCGAAAGGGCCGCCGCCGACATCCCGCTCAACCGCGACGCGCGCGACGTGCTGACGCGCGCGACGGCGCTCGCTTCCGATCGGGGAGGCGTACAGGCGGGGCCGGTCGACGTGCTCAACGCGATCCTGTCCCTTCGCGGGTGTTCGGCATACGAGGCGATCCGGGCGCTGGGCGTCGACCCGCAAACCATCGCCGCCCAACCGGATGGCACTTCCGCGCAGGCGGCCAATAAAGAAAGTGCTGCGACCCTGCCGCTGCGCCAGCTCCTCGTCAACGCCAATCGCGAGGCGCAGGTGCTCGGCCACTACCAGGTGGACTCGATCCACCTGCTTCTGGCCCTCCTGTACAGCGATTCGCCACAGACGTCGGCGGTCCTGCAGAAGGCAGGGTTGACGCTTTACGACGTCAGGCAGCACCTGCAGACCGGGGCCAGGCCCGACGTCCAGGTCGCGCCCGGCGTCCATACCAGCAAAGACCGCAAATTGCGCCGAAAGCCGCTGCAGTCCTTGCGCGGTGCGCTTGGCATCAGCCCCGTCTTCGGCGGCCTGGTGGCGATCACCGCCATCAGCGGCATCAGCCTGTGGTTCGACGTGCTGCCGGCAGCGCCCTGGGTGCTGACGATCGTCTTCGTCGTGTCGGGTTGGGTCATATCGCTTTGCATCCACGAGTTCGGCCACGCGGTCGTCGCATACCTCGGTGGTGACCGCTCGGTCAAGGCCTCCGGTTACCTGGACCTGAATCCGATCCGCTACGCGAACCTGCTGATGAGCATCATCTTTCCCGTCGTCTTCCTGGTGCTTGGTGGCATCGCGCTGCCGGGCGGCGCCGTGTATATCGACCACTCCGCCATCCGCAGCCGCATCTGGGACTCGCTGGTCTCGGTGGCCGGACCCGCCGGCACGCTGCTCTGCGCGCTGCTCATCTCCGTTCCGTTTCTTGTCCCCGGCCACGATGACTGGATCACGTCGACGAACGGTGGCTTCTGGGCAGCGCTTTCGTTCCTCGGCTTCATGGAAGTGGTGGCCCTGCTGCTCAACTTGCTGCCCATCCCCGGCTTCGATGGTTTCGGCATCCTGCGTCCGTGGCTTCCATACTCGATGCAGGTGCTCTCCGTTCGCTACGCGCAGCTGGCGATGATCGGCCTGTTCATCGTCCTTTGGAACGTGGCGCCCGCACGCGACGCGTTCTACTCTCTCGCCTTCCAGCTCACCAACCTGGTGAACATCGATCCCCGCCTCATCGGTTACGGCTTTCAGAACATGCGGCCTTAGCCGGATGGAACGCTTGATCGTGGACGGCTACAACGTCATCCACGCCTGGCCGTCGCTCAAGCGACTTCTCGGCGTTTCGCTCGAGGCCGCGCGCGACAAGCTGGTCGAGCGGCTGTCCGTCTACGGGCTCGTCACCGGCGCGGAGGTGACTGTGGTTTTCGATGCACATCGGGCGGCCTCGCGCACCAACTCGGAGCAGATCGTCGAGGGGGTGCGAGTCATTTTCGCGCGCAAGGGACACTCGGCGGACCAGGTGATCGAGCGCCTCGCATACCGGGCCGTTGGCGCGGGCGACCTGGTCACGGTCGCCACCTCCGATCACTCGCAGAGCGACATGGTGCGGGGCATGGGCGGCGCCGTCGTCAGCGCGACGGAGCTGGAGCGCAGGATGATCGAGGCGGAGGAGGAGCTCGGCCGGCGCGTGCAGAAATACGCCAAATGATTCGCCGCACCCGCATCGTGTGCACCATCGGGCCCTCGAGCTCATCCCCCACCATCCTGCGCACGATGGTGCAGGCGGGCATGGACGTGGCCCGCCTCAACTTCTCTCACGGCGACCACCCCACGCACCGGCAGGCCGCGGAGGACGTGCGCGCCGCAGCCGAGGCGGTGGGCCGGCCGGTGGCGATCCTCGGGGACCTCCAGGGCCCGAAGATTCGGACGGGCCCACTGGATTCCGCGTTCATGCGGCTGTCCCGAGGCCGGCGGGTCGTGCTCGTAGGCGGGCCGCGCAGCGCCGCCGACGAGATCGAGGTGAGCCATCCCGAGCTCGTGGATGCGCTGCGACCGGGCGATCGGGTGCTGATCGACGACGGCCGCATCGAGCTCGTCGTCCGCGCGAAGTCGAAGGGCCGAGCCCAGTGCTCGGTGGTTCGCGGAGGCCTGCTCGGCGAGCGGAAAGGCGTGAGCGTTCCGGGGCGGCCGCTGCCGCTCCCGGCCCTGACCGAGAAAGACATTGAGGACCTGAAGTTCGCGGTCGAGCTCGGCGTCGACTACGTCGCGCTGTCGTTCGTGCGCCATCCCGAGGACTTGCTCGCCTGCAAGAAGCACCTTTCTGCGCATGACTGCCGAGCTCCGGTGATCGCCAAGCTCGAGAAGCTGGAGGCCATTCGCAACCTGGACAAGATCCTCGAGGTCGCTGACGCCGTGATGGTGGCTCGCGGCGACCTTGGCGTGGAGTTGAAGCTCGGCGAGCTGCCCGCGGTTCAGAAGGAGGTCATCGACCGCGCGAACCGCGCGGGCGTGCCGGTGATCACCGCAACCGAGATGCTGGAGAGCATGGTCACCTCCAACCGCCCGACCAGGGCGGAGACCTCGGACGTGGCCAACGCCATCTGGGACGGCACAGACGCGGTGATGCTTTCGCAGGAGACTTCGGTCGGCGCCCACCCCGTCGAGGCCTTGCGCGCCATGGCGCGGATCTGCCTGTCGACGCAGCGCCATCCCGCGTTCGGCCGCGAGCGCCAGATCTGGAAGGAGCCAGGGCAGGTGGGGAGCGCGATCGCACATGCGGCGGCGACCAGCGCGGACGAGCTTGGGGCCCGGGTGATCATCGCGTTCACCGAGTCGGGGACCACAGCGCTGCGCTGCAGCAAGGCGCGTCCGCATGTGCCCGTCATCGCGGCGAGCCCCCACCCGGAGGTACTTCGCAAGACCGCCCTTTACGCCGGCGTCATCCCTCTCCTGGTCAGTCCCGGCAAGGACACCGACCAGATGGTCGCCAACGCGACCGAAGCGGCCCTTCGCAGCGGGCTCGTGCGCACCGGGGATCGGGTCGTGGTGGTGGCGGGAGTGCCGGTGGGTCGGCCCGGCCAGACCAACCTGTTGAAAGTGGAGATTGTCTGACCGCTAAGGCTGGCTGTTCCGGCCTCCGCCCCGACTAAAGTTGTTCGCGATGGCGCCCGCCACCCACGGCCTCTTGGGCCGAATTCTCAGTGCCAACGACGACGCCTCGCGGCGCTTCGGGAAGAACACGGCCGAGGTGGACGCGTTCATCGACGCAGTCGCCCAGCTGACGCCCTGGCAGTGGCGGCAGGTGCTCACCGCGCGACGGCTGGTCTCGACGGTCACCAAGGAGGAGACCGGACCGACGACCCAGTCCCTCGAGGCGATCCAGGCCGCCATCCGCAGCACGGACGAACGCCTGTCCGAACCGATGTCCAAAGCGGGTGAAGCTCTCATCGGCGCCCTGGAAAAGCGGAGCGATGACAAGGTGGCGACGGCGTGGCAGGCCCTGTCGGCGCTGGTGATGCGCCAGCACCACTCGGCGCTGAAGTTCGCCGCCCACTACGCCCCGTTCATCGCGCTCGTCCCGGTGTCCGGCTTCGACGCGCTCGACCCGGTGACCATGCGGTATCTCAAGGCCGTCGAGGCGCTCAACCGTGAGAAGTGCGAGGTGCTCGCCCGCCGGTGGCGCCTCGATCCTGACGCGTCTCGCGCGCTCCTCACAGTCGTGGCGAAGAGCCGGTACCTGAAGGGGGAGGAGGCGGCCGCGCTGCTGGCGCTCCGGACCGTCCCGACCCATCTCACGGGCGACCTGGGCTGGGCAGCTGTGAGGACTGTCGTCCACGGCGGCAGGGTGCTCGGCGCGCGAGCCGAGCTCACCAAGGAGCAGATCGCCGTCTTGTGGATTCCGCTCGAACCGGCGATCCCGTTCGACTCGCTGGAGGAACACGTGCCCAAGCCGGTGCGGGCCCGGGTGCGGGCGGCAGTGGCGCGGGCGACGACGGCCATCACCAAACCACCGGCCCCCCGTGCTGATTCCACGCCGGCGCCGGCGCCGGCGAAGCGTACCTCGCCTCCGAAGCCGGCCGCACCCTACGGACCCAACAGCCTGGAGGTGGCCGCCTTCATCAAGGGGGTTGTGGAGCTCACCCCGATCCAGTGGCTGCGGGTCCTCGACCGCCGCAAGCTGGTCGCGAGCGTGACCCGTCAGGATGCGGAGCCCGCCGGCGTGGTGCGGTCGCTGCTCGCCGCCATCAAAGGCACAAAAGACCTGGACACGTTCACCCGATGCCGCGCGTTTGCAGCCGTCGAGCGTGCCGCCGGGACGGTCTCCGCGAAAGCGCAGCTGACCCATGAGGAATCGATGCAGGGCTACGGAGCTTTTGGCGACATCGTGCAGCTCGATTACGTGGACGTGGGCGGCTTCGCACATCTCGTCGCGGCGCTCAACCAGGGCGATTGGGTGAAGGTGGCGGAGTCCATCCCGGCCGTCAACGAGGACGTGGTCGCGCCGCTGGTCAACACGGGCGGGGCGCTGTATGGCTTCCTCGAGAGCCGTCCGGACGAGGAGGCGGTCGCGGCGTGGCAGGCGGCGTCCGCTCTCGTGCGCCGCCAGCACCTCGCGCCCATCAAGTTCGCCGCTTCCTATGCACCGTTCGCGTCGGCGATCCCGGTCACGAACCCGAGGTCGCTGGGCGCTCCGGTCCTCCGCTACGTCAGCGCCGTCGGCCGGCTGAGCGCAAACCAGTGCGCCCTGCTGGCGCAGCCCTGGCAGATGGCGGACGACGTCTCGAGCGCCCTGTCGAAGGCGGTCGCCGAGGGAGGCGCGCGGACGGCGGAGGAGGCGGCGGCGCTGGCCGCTGTCGTGACGGTGCCGATGCGGGTGAAAGGAAGCCAGGGTTGGGCGGCTGCGAAGACGGCGGCGTTCGGCGGGCGCGTGATCGGTTCGCGGGCACGCCTGAGCTTCGAGCAGCTGGAGGTGTTGTGGCGCCCGATCCAGGCCGCGATCCCGCTCGCGTCGTTGGGCGCGGCCACGAAGTCACG
>DASWGF010000338.1:0-3038 GCA_036393875.1 Candidatus Dormiibacterota bacterium | reverse complement strand
CGCAGCGCAGCGCGACATACAGCACCGTTCCGGCTCGCGCGCGGTCGGTTTTGATCAAATGCCACGGCTGTTCGGTGCCGAGGTAGACGTTGACCCTCGCGGCCATGGTCATCGCGTGGCGCAGAGCGATCTGAAAGCGGGCCTGGCCTAGCTCCAGCGCGACCCGGTCGAGCCCTGCCTCGACCTCCTTGAGGAGCGCTTCATCCGTCTCGGTGAGCTTCTCCGCCGCGGGCACCGCGCCGAAATTGCGATGCGCGTTGACCAGCGTGCGGTGGACGAGGTTGCCCCACGTCGCTACGAGCTCGTCGTTGTTGCGGCGCACGAACTCCGACCAGGTGAAATCGGTGTCCTGGTTCTCGGGTCCCGCGATCATCAGGTAGTAGCGCAGCGCGTCCGGGTCGTAGCGCTCGAGCACGTCACGCACATAGATGACCTGCCCGCGGCTGGTCGAGAACTTCTTGCCGCTCATGTTCAGGTACTCGCTGGCGACGATCTCGTCCGGCAGCTTCAGGTCGCCGGCGCCCATGAGGATGGCGGGCCACAACACCGTGTGGAACGTGATGTTGTCTTTGCCCATCACGTAGTAATGCCGCGCGTCGTCGTTCTGCCACCAGTCTTTCCACGAGTCCGGCTCGCCGCGCGCCGCCGCCCACTCGATGGAGGCGGACAGATATCCGATCACCGCGTCGAACCAGACATAGATCTTCTTGTGGGGGTTGTCCTCCCAACCTGGAAGCGGCACGGGGACTCCCCAATCCAGGTCGCGGGTGATCGCCCGTGGCTTGAGGTTGCGGACGAATTCGAGCGAGTACTTGCGTACGTTCGGGCGCCAGTCGTCGTGCTGTTCGATCCATTGCTTGAGCTGGTCGCCGAACTGAGGCAGGTCGAAGAAGAAATGCTCGGTCTCTCGAAACTCGACCGGTGCGTCACTGCCCCGCTGGTGTGGATCGATTAGGTCGATGGGGTCGAGTTGATTGCCGCAGTTGTCGCATTGATCGCCACGCGCTTCGGCAAAACCGCAGATCGGGCACTTGCCCTCGATGTAGCGGTCCGGAAGCGTGCGGCCACTGGCCGGATCGAACGCGCCCATCTGCGTCTTCTTGACCAGGTAGCCCTTCTCGTAAAGCTTGAGGAACAGGTCCTGGGTCACGCGATAGTGGTTGGGCGTCGTCGTGCGTGTGAAGATGTCGTACGTCATCCCGAGCCGGCGAAGGTCCTCGACGATCAAGGCGCTGTTGTCGTCGACGAACTCACGAGGCGGCACGCCCTGCTTGTCGGCTTCGTAGGTGATCGGAGTGCCGTGCTCGTCGGTCCCGCTCGCCATCAGCACGCGCGAGCCACGCAACCGCTCGAAGCGCGCGAGGACGTCGGCAGGCACGGCAAAGCCGGCCACGTGGCCGATGTGGCGAGGGCCGTTGGCGTAAGGCCACGCCGGCGCCACCAGGACTGTTCTGCGCGAATCAGGCACCCTGTGGACAGTATCGGCCAGCGTGGGACCTGATCTCATCGGCTCGGGACGCCGATGCGTGCGTTAGGGACCCGGCCTGTCGTCGTCGCGCATTTACGATGCGCTCCTCCTCAGGCCACCCTGCCTTCGCCTCGGCGCCCCGACCGGCGACCTGCGGTCGCCTGCCGCGATCTCAGGTCCCAGACGGCCGATCCCGTCCACTGATGACAAGGGTAAACTCGCCGCGCGGCGGGTCGCTCAACGCGACCAGCACCTCCCCAGCCGTCCCGCGCAGCACCTGCTCGTGGAGCTTCGTGAGCTCGCGCGCCACAGTCAGATGTCGCTCGGGCAAAAGCTCGGCCACAAGTGCCAGCGATTTGCGCACTCGGTATGGCGATTCGAATGCGACCGCGGGACGTGGGTCGCCGGCCATGCCGGCCAGGAGCCGGCGCATCTCGCCCGGCTTGCGCGGCAGGTAGCCGAGGAAGGTGAAGCCAGGCCCACCGTAGCCGGCAACGGACAGCGCAGCTGTGATCGCGCTCGCGCCAGGGATCGGCACCACGGTGTGCCCCGCGGCCCACGCGGCCTCCACCAGCGCCTGGCCGGGGTCGGACAGCGTGGGTGAGCCCGCGTCGCTCACCAGAGCGACGTCACCTTCGTCGAGGGCCGACATGACACGCGGCAGACCACGCCGCTCCACCGGCGCGCGATAACTGATCAGCGGCTTGCGGATGCCGTGGCGCGCGAGCAGCCGCGACGTTATGCGTGTGTCCTCCGCTGC
Source organism: Candidatus Dormiibacterota bacterium (assembly GCA_036393875.1). Classification (GTDB taxonomy): domain Bacteria; phylum Chloroflexota; class Dormibacteria; order Dormibacterales; family Dormibacteraceae; genus UBA10449. The sequence goes on along the minus strand of DASWGF010000338.1, from coordinate 810 downwards.
GATCGCGCTCACCTCGCCGAGGATCCTGACCGCCCGCGCGGTCACGTCTTCGAGGTTCCCGATCGGTGTGGCAACGACGAACAAACGGCTCAATCCTCCAACCACTCACCGACCCGGTCGGCAATTTCCGCCGACAGGCCCACGAATCTCGAGGCGGGCGGCAGCACGTCGAGGAACGCTTTGCCGTAATCGCGGCCAAGGATCCGGTTGTCGAGGATGACGACCGCCCCGCGGTCGCTCGACCGTCGGATGAGCCGCCCGAATCCCTGCTTCAGTCGCAGTGCCGCTTGCGGGAGGGCCAGCTGCGTGAAGCCATCGCGCACTCGCTCCGCGCGAGCCGCGTATACGGGATCCGTCGGCACCGGGAACGGAAGCCGGACCATGACCACACAGCTCAGTCGCTCGCCGGGCACGTCGATGCCCTCCCAAAAGCTGGAGGTGCCGAGCAGGAGCGGCCGCTCCGCCTCCTCGAACGCCTTCAGCAGTGGCCGGCGCTGGCCGTCGATGCCCTGCGCCAGGATGAGCACGTCGTCGAGGTCCACCCGCTGTTTCAGGGCCGCGTGGACCTCGCGGAGCTGGCGGTGCGAGGTGAACAGCACGAGCGTCCTGCCGCCCACCCGGCGCGCGAGCGCGGCCACGATCTGCTCCACGCCGCGGTCGAAGTCCTCGTGCTCGGGCCCGGGCAGGTCGGTCGGCAGGCAGACGAGGGCCTGGTGGAGGAAGTCGAACGGCGAGGGCAGGATGAGCTCTTCAGCCTGGGGTCCCACGCCGATGCGGGAGCGGAAGTAATCGAAGGTCCCGCCCACCGCC
>DASWGF010000337.1:0-5131 GCA_036393875.1 Candidatus Dormiibacterota bacterium | reverse complement strand
CCGGGCGCCATCTACGTGGTCGACCCGCGCAAGGAGCACATCGCGGTCACCGAGGCCAACCGCCTGAAGATTCCCGTGGTCGCGATCGTCGACTCCAACTGCGATCCTGACCTCATCACGTACGTCATCCCGGGCAACGACGACGCCATCCGCGCCGTCAAGCTTCTGACCGGAAAGATCGCCGACGCCTGCCTGGACGGACGCCAGGAGGCGCAGGCGCGCGGAGAGATCCCGGCCGAGGTCGAGGAGCGCGAGTTCCTCGAGACCCCGCGGTACGAGGAGATCGAGGAGTACCTCGAGGACGAGGACGACTTCCTGCCCACCGTTTCGGAGGATGAGTTCATCGGCCGCACGGGCGAAGACGAGGAGGCGCGTTAGTGGCCGGGGTACCAATGGAGCTCGTCAAGAAGCTCCGCGAGATGTCGGGCGCCGGCATGATGGACTGCAAGGACGCGCTCGAGGAGGCCGACGCAGACCTCGAAAAGGCGTACACGATCCTGCGCGAAAAGGGCATCGCCAAGGCGGCCAAGCGGGCCGGCCGCTCGACCGGCCAGGGCGTGGTCGAGGCTTACCTTCACCGCACGACTCCTGATTTCCCGCCGCAGGTCGGGGTGTTGGTCGAGGTGAACTGCGAGACGGACTTCGTCGCCAAGGGCGAGGATTTCCGGAAGCTGACGCGCGAGATAGCCCTTCAGATCGCGGCGACCAATCCGAGGTGGGTTTCTCGCGACGACGTGCCCGATGACGTCCTCGTCGAGGAGCGGAACCTGTACGAGCGCAAGGCCGAGCAGGATGGCACGCCTGCGCAGGCAGTCGCCAAGCGGGTCGATGGTCAAGTCGAGAGCTTCATCAAAGAGACCGTTCTGCTGGAGCAGCCATACTTTCGGGAGCCAAAGCACACCGTCAAGGACTTGATCGCGGAGAACATCTCAAAGCTGCAGGAGAACATCACGGTGCGCCGGTTTGCCCGGTTCAACGTCCGCGAGGCCGATTAACTCCGGAATGGGCGATCGAACGCCGAAGTACAACCGCATCCTGCTCAAGCTGAGCGGCGAGGCGCTTGGCGGGGCGCGCGACTACGGCATCGATCTCGCCGTGGTGTCGACGATCGCAGGCCAGGTCAAACGAGTACACGAGATGGGCGTGCAGATCGCGCTCGTGGTGGGCGGCGGCAACATCTTTCGCGGCCTGGCCGCGAGTGAAAAGGGATTCGACCGCGCCACCGGCGACTACATGGGCATGCTCGCCACCGTCATCAACGCGCTCGCCCTGCAGGATGCGCTGGAGCGGACCGGCATCCCGGCCCGCACAATGACGGCGATCCAGATGCCGCAGGTCGCCGAGCCCTACATCCGGCGCCGCGCCGTGCGCCACCTGGAGAAGGGGCGGGTCGTCATCCTGGCTGCCGGCACCGGCAACCCGTACTTCACCACCGACACGACGGCCGCGCTGCGCGCGGTCGAGATCGAGGCCGACGTCATCCTGAAAGCGACCAAGGTCGATGGGGTCTACACGGCGGACCCAAAGCTCGACCCCAAGGCAGTCAAGCTCGAGCACCTCGACTATCTCGAGGTGCTGAACCGGGGCATCGAGGTCATGGACAACACCGCCCTGACGCTGTGCATGGACAACAACGTGCCGATCGTGGTCTTCAACCTACTCGAGCCGGGCAACATCGAGAGGGTCGTTCTCGGTGAGGAGATCGGCACTTTGGTCGGAGCGCTGGGATGATCGATCCATGATTGATCCCATACTCCGCGACGCCGAGTCGAAGATGTCCAAGTCGGTCGAGCACTTCTCCGCCGAGCTCGCCGGCATCCGGACCGGCCGAGCCAATCCCGCGCTCATCGACAAGGTCATGGTTCCGTACTACGGCACGCCGACCCCGCTCAACCAGCTGGCCCAGATCAGCGCGCCGGAACCGCGACTGCTGATCGTGCAGGTCTACGACAAGAGTCAGATCGGCGCCATCGAGAAGGCGCTGCGTACGGGCGAGCAGGGCCTGAACCCGGCGAGCGACGGCCAGGTCATCCGCGTTCCGATCCCGCCGCTGACCGAGGAACGACGCAAGGAGTACGTCAAGCTCGTGCGCCATAAGGCCGAGGAGGCGCGGGTGGCGATCCGCAACGTCCGCCGCGATGAGATCCACCGCGTGGACGCGATGCAGAAGGCGGGGGACGTGCCCGAGGATGAGTCGAAGCGCGCCCACGCCCGCCTGCAAAAGGTCACCGAGGGCCAGATCGAGCGGGTCGACGCGCTGGCGGGACGCAAAGAAGCCGAAGTCATGGAGCTTTAGACCACACTCCGGGCGGCATTACCTCCCGCGTACTCTTGCAAGGCTTGGACGCCTCAGTTCCTCGGCACATCGGGATCATCATGGACGGCAACGGCCGCTGGGCCCGGCGCCGCGGCCATCCGGCCAGCTTTGGTCACCGCGCCGGCGTGCGAGCCATCAAGCGTGTGCTCGATGGCTGCGAGCAGCTCGGGGTGCATGTTCTCTCCGTCTACGCCTTCTCGACCGAAAACTGGTCGCGGCCTCGGGCAGAGGTGCGGGCCCTGATGAGGCTCTTCCACGAAACCATGCAGCGTGAGATCGACGAGATGCATCGACGCGGTGTCCGTATTTTCGTCAGCGGGCGGCGGGACGGGCTGTCGCCGCGGATGCGGCAGCGAATCGACGAGGCCATCGCGCGCACGAGCTCAAACACCAACGGCGTCCTCAATGTGTGCTTGAACTACGGCGGGCGCGCGGAGATCGTCGACTCGGTGCGCAAGCTGGTGGAGGAAGGGGTGCACCCAGAGCAGATCGACGAGTCGGCGATCGCAGCGCGTCTCTACAATCCCGGCCTCCCGGACCCTGACCTCATCATCCGGACCGCAGGCGAGAGCCGCGTGAGCAACTTCCTGCTCTGGCAGTCCGCCTACTCGGAGATGCTCGTCTCGGAGACGCTGTGGCCTGACTTCGATGTCAATGACCTCAAGGCCGCGATCGCGGATTACAACGCTCGAATCCGCCGGTTTGGAGGCCGGCCCGAGCACGAGACAGCCCAGGCCAACGCGTCGCGATGACGACCGACAACCCCGCCGTCACGCGCCCTAAGCCGAGCCCGCTCATGGTCCGGATCCTCAGCGGCTCCATCTTCCTGGCCGTCGTCATCGCCGGTGTCTATGCGGGGCTGTATGGCGTCTATGCGCTCGTCATCATCCTGGCCGGTCTGGCCCTGTGGGAGTTCCTCGGCCTGTCGGAGGGCATGGGTTCACGAGCCCCCGCCTGGCTCCTGTTTCCGCTGGGCGCCTTCTTTGCGTTCAGCGGCACCGTGCTGAAGGAGGTCGACGTCAACCTGGTCCTCGCGCTCGCGCTGGTGGGGGGCCTGGCGGCATTTCTTGTCGTACCCGGCCGCCGGCAGGGCCTCGGCCGGTGGGCGATGGGGCTCGCCGGGGCGCTCTACATCGGCATGCCGTTCAACTACTACCTGCTGCTCTACACCTCGAAGCCAAATGGTTTCGTGTGGACGCTCTTCACGATCCTGGCGGTCGTCGCCAACGACGCCGCTGGACTTTTGGTGGGCAGCCGCATCGGCCGTCATCCGTTCTTCTCCACGATCAGCCCGCACAAGACGGTCGAGGGCGCGGTCGCCGGCATCCTGGCTTCGGTGATCGTGATGTTCATCGGCGTGTCGTTGATTGTTGGCGTCCCGCCCGTCTACGGAATCCTCATCGGCGCGCTCGTCGGAGTCAGCGCGCTGGTGGGCGATCTCGTCGAGTCACAGATGAAGCGAATCGCCGAGGTCAAGGATTCGTCCCATCTGATACCCGGTCACGGGGGAGTCCTCGACCGACTGGACTCGATCTTGTTTCCGCCCATCCTCGTCTACTTCGCCGCCACCACTCTCCATCTGATCCATTGAGATGACGCGCGCTCTCAACGTCGCCATCCTCGGCGCCACCGGCTCTATCGGCCAGCAGACCCTGGACGTCATCGACCGCAACCCCGGGCGGCTACGACTGTTCGGCCTCACCGAGGGAAAGCGGTCGGCCAAGCGCAGCGCCGAATACCTGATCCAGGGCCAGGCCGGCGAACCGGATTTCGATGCGAGGGTGCACGCCATGGTCACCGATCCGCGCTGTGACCTGGTGGTGGTGGCCATTCCAGGAGCGCGTGCGCTTGCGCCGACGATGGCGGCGCTCGAGGCGGGGAAGGAGGTCGCGCTCGCGACCAAAGAAGTGCTGGTCATGGCCGGCGCGCTCGTGATGAAGGCAGCCGGGGCGCGCGGCATCCGGCCCGTGGACTCGGAGCACAGCGCCATCTGGCAGTGCTTGTGGGGCGAACAGCGAGAGAGCGTCCGCCGCCTGATCATCACCGCCAGCGGCGGGCCGTTCTGGGCGCATCCCGACCTCGACCTCGACCAGGTCACGGTCGAGCAGGCGCTCAACCACCCCCGCTGGTCGATGGGCCCGAAGGTGACGATCGATTCGGCGACCATGATGAACAAGGGCCTGGAGATGGTCGAGGCTCACCACCTGTTCGGGATGCCGCTCGAGCTGATCGAGGTCATCATCCACCCCCAAAGCGCGGTGCACTCGCTGGTGGAGTTCGTGGACGGTTCGCTGAAGGCTCAGATCGGCAGGCCCGACATGCGCCTGCCGATCGCGGTCGCACTCGGATATCCCGACCGCCTGCCGGATGCGGTGCCATCCACAGCGCTCGATGAGCTGGGGCCGCTCGAGTTCTACCCCCTCGACGAGGCCCGGTTCCCGGCCGTACGGCTGGCGAGAGGCGCCGCCCAGGCGGGTGGCGGCCGGCCGGCCGTGCTCAACGCCGCCAACGAGGAGGCGGTGAACGCGTTCCTGGGCCGCGAGATCCCATTCAGCCGCATCATCCAGACGGTTGAGCGCACCCTGGACGCGTTCCCAGGCGGCGGCGACGGGCTCGAGGACGTCCTGGAAGCGGATCGGTGGGCCCGGGCTTATGTGAAAAGGAAGTCCGGTAGTCTGAAGGCGTGAGCCTGCTCGTCAGCGTGGTCGCCATCGCGGGAGCCTTCCTGATCCTGATCGCGCCACACGAGGCCGGGCACTTTCTCCTCGCCAAGCTGTTCAAAGTGCGCGTGATCGAGTTCTCGATCGGCGCCGG
>DASWGF010000336.1:0-18164 GCA_036393875.1 Candidatus Dormiibacterota bacterium | reverse complement strand
CGACCATCTGGAACGTTGTCGCCATCGTGCTCATCGCGGCAGGTCTTCCTCTGTTCGCTCTGCCGTCGATACTCCGGTCGGGGCCGGCCGGCGCTTCGTTCCGGATCGGCCTCACCGAAATATTGCTGGTCGTGGCTCTCATCGCGCTTCTGCTTCTTGTGCACGAAGGGATCCACGGCCTCGTAATGCTTGCGTTCCACGCCCGCCCATCCTTTGGCGTTGTACTCGTCGGAGGCGCGATGCCGGCTCTTTACGCAACGTCAGTCGGCCATCGCTTCAGCCGCGCCCAATACTTGACAGTGGCCGCCACGCCGGCGGTTGTCATCTCGGTGGTCGGGTTCTTGTTGTGCTTTGAACCTTGGGGCGGTTACTTGATCGTTCCGCTGGCCATTCACCTCGGAGGCTGTGTCGGGGACGGTTTCGCGTTCTGGCGAGTGCTGCGCGAGCGCCCCCGAACCGAATTCGAGGATCTGCGAGACGGCATCCGCTTCCATCGAAGGCCGCCTGATCGCGCCTATTTGCTCAGTTCGTAGATGACGTGCGCCGTCGGTACCCGGATCTGCATGGCCGGGCGCTGGCGAAATGAGGCCCCCTCGACGTACGGATTCGTGACCGTCTCAGAGCTCACCTTGTAGCCGAGCAAGCGGAGGCGCTCCGCGTCTCGCTGGTACTCGCCGACGGTCCAGTACGCGCGCTCGACAGACTCCGGTCGGGGATTGCGATTCCTCAGCCGCCTCGCCGCCAGCGCGAGGAGCGCGTTCCTGAAAGGACCGCCAATATCGATGCTTCCTTGCATGGGTGACGAGCTTAGCGCTCGATACACTGGCGTTTCGTGGTTGCCGGCCCAGTCGACCAGGTGCGCACGCTGTACCGAACCCTGCTCGTCTTCGCCGCCTTTTCGCTTCTCATCCTCGTCGCCGGGCTGGTGGAGTTCGCCTACTTCGAGCCCCCCGGCCGGCACACAGGCCTCAAGGCCACGATCGTCGGGGTCTACCAGTACGACCCAGATCACATGGCGACCGTCGGCCCTGACCGCAACTCCTTCCCCCGCGCGGTTCAGTTCGCGGCCGTGGTCGACTGGTCGTCGCTGCCCAAGAACGTCGTCGTCGACGCGCGCTGGTACGACGGCTTCGGGAACGTCGTCGGCAGCGTCGGTCCCGGTACCCCTGACCAGCTCGCCGGCCAGACGATCGTCCTCGTCAAGGTCCCGCCGGGCTCCACCCACGACCTTCCCGGCGACTACATCTTCGTCGTCGAGCGCTATGAAGGCGGCCTGCCGGTCGAGGTGATCGGACGCCGGGTGGTCTTGGTGGAAAGGTAGTGAGCGCCCTCACCACGGCTCGGCGCGCGAATCCTCGTGCGCGCCGGCCTGCACGCTATGCGATCGCGATCGCGATCGCAGTTGTGCTCAGCCTCGTGCTGGTCGCGAGCTCGATCCTTAACTACGTCTACCTCGACACCGTCGCCGGCCGCACGTCGCTCTATGGACTGCTGGCCGTCGCTCTGATCGCGATGGGCACCTTCATCGGGGTGCGCGCCGCGGCCCGCGACCCAGCCGTGCGCCGGCGCGACTTCATCCGCGCGGCAGTGCTCCTGGGCCTCGCGGCACTGCTGTGGCTGCTGCTGATCGACGTCTTCATATTCACGGGCGCGGCGGGCCCCCAGGTGGCGGCGGTGTGCGCGCTCGCCTGCCTGCCCACGACCGCGTTCGGGCTGTGGGTCGTCCGCCGGATGGATCGCAACGAAAAAGAACCCTGGCGCCTCGTCCTGGTCGCGGCGGCGTGGGGCGCGGTCGTGGCCACGAGCCTCGTCATCTGGGCTGAGAGCCTCTGGCAGGACATCGCCATCCGCACGCTCGTCCCCGGGCCCGGCTTCGACGTCTCGACCGCGTTTTCCGCAGGCATCCTCGAAGAGCTGGCCAAGGGCTCCGCGGTAGTGCTGCTTTTCCTGGTCATGCGCAACGAGTTCGACGATGTGGTCGACGGGATCGTGTACGGAGCCGCGATCGGGCTCGGCTTCAACTTCATGGAGTCGGTGGCGTACATGACCAACCTGTATGCGATCTTCGCGCCCGACGGCGTAGGCGGATATGCGGCCGGGTTCCAGTGGTACGCGCGACAGGTGCTCGGCCTGTTCTTCGGACACGCCACCTACACGGCGTTCGTGGGCGCGGGAGTCGGCATCGCGCGCCAGCTGCCGACCACGCGCAAGAAGCTCATTGCGATCGCGGCCGGATTCATCGTCGCGATCGCCGCGCATTTCTCGTGGGACGCCTGGATAAACCTCTTCCCGATCGTCCAGAACAATTTCTTGATCCTGGAGATACACCTCCGCACCCTGATCATGACCGGCCCGTTCACCGCCGCCGTGGTCGCCCTTCTGCTGCTCGGACTGCACATCGAAAGCCAGGCGCTCGCGGATCAGTTCCGCAAGGAGGCCGCACTTGGCAGCGGGGCGATCATGCCTGAGGAGGTGCCGATTCTTATCAGCCCTTGGCGGCGCTTTCAGCAGCGCTTGCGCGCGCTGGGGCGCGGGGGCCTGCGAGCGTACATCCGCCTCGCCCGGCTACAGACCGCGCAGGTCGACCTCGCCATGGAGCGGTGGCACCGTGAACGCCGGGAAGTCGATAACCCGCTCGAGGCTGAGCAGGAGCTGCGGAGCCAGGTGATCTCGCTGCGAAAGCAGCTCGCCGCCTAGCTCACCTCGAGGCGGGCAGCCGGCCCCAGAACGCGCGGGCGAACGCGAGCACGAGGAGCATGGCGCCCGCCGACCAGGTGATCGCGGAAACGAGCGGATCGCTGAAGTCGGTGCCGCTAAGGACGGCGTGAAAGAAGGTGAGGGCGAAGGCGACGTAAGCGAGTCGATGCACCCACTTCCAGAGCTCGACCGACATGCGCCTCTTCAGATAAGACGTAACCGTGACGACCAGCAGCACGTCGACGGCCACCGTGCCGAGCCCGATGCCCAGGGTCCCGTAAGTGGAATGAAAAGGCAGCACGAGGTCGATCAGCGCAATCCGAGAGGTCCGGTCGAGCAGCAGCGCGGCGAGGTGCACAACCGCGAGCGGGATCCACAGCACCGTCGTGTATTCGTGCAGCGAGCGCAGCGCCCGGTTGCTGCCGAGCCAGTCGAGCACCGCTGTGCGCAGAGCGATGCCGGTCACCAGGGCCACCGCCAGGGCCGCATACGAGCCGAGACCGGCCACCCGCGACAGCACCCAGAAGAACTGGTCGATCGTCATCAGCTCAACCACCAGGCTTGCGCATGGGCCGCGCAGTACGCTGTGGCCAGCCCGGGCCCGAGCAGGAGGGCGGTCTTGGCGACCACCTCTGCGTCGCAACCCGTGGCGGCGACGACCGACACCTCTTCCAGCCCGGTCTGGGACGGGAGCCCGGTGCGCGGATCGATCAGGTGGTGAAGATCGCCCCACCTTCGCCGCCGCACGCTGCTGGTGGCGGCGCCCTGGTCGCGGAGCATCACCGTGACGCCGGCGAATCCGACCGGCCAGCCGTCGCCGTTCGGTCCTGGGCCGTTCGCCCTCAGGTCGCCGCCCAGATTCGCGAGCGCGTTGGATCCCAGCCGGGCGGCAAGGCGGTCGGCCATCCAGCCCTTGGCTATGCCCCCGAGATCGACGCCGCAGCCGAGCTCGAGCCGCGCACGCCCACGCTGCACGGAGAGGACGTCCGGAAGTCGCGGCGCGGGCCGCGCGTCCTCGAGCTTCGCCGTCGACGCACCCGCCGCCAGAGAGCGCGTGTAGCCGATCGCGAGCATCGAGGGCAGCACCGCCGCATTGACGAGTCCGGCGCTGAGCTCGTATGCGCGCAGCGCTTCCCAAAGCAGGGCTTCCATCTCGGCGCTGACGTCCACCCATGCGCCCTCAGCGCCGTTGAGCAGCGCCAGCTCGCTGCGGTCCGAGAATCGCGTGATGCGCGCGCACAGCTCGCGGACCCAGAACTCTCCCTGCAAAAGCTGCGAACGCGTCACACCCAGGCCGAACAGGCTGCAGCTCGTTCCGAGCGCCTCGAAATGGTGGGCTTCGACGGAGGACCTATGACGCATAGGTCGATGTCACCGGCTGGACGTCGCCCTTCCTGACGCCCGGCGTGATCGTCACCCCGCCCACCGACCCGCCCTGATGCGAGGCGAGCACGATCGGCTGAAGCGGGGCGGACGGATTCTTGAGATGAGCCGTGACGTACAGAACTGAAGCCAGGGTCGCGCCCAACGTGAGCGCGGTCGCCCCCAACTTCAGCAGGAACGGGCGCATGAAACCGCTACAGCGCCGCGACCGGCACTTTCAGAAACGGAATGCGATCGAACGACGCGCCGAGGATCTCGTTCGAGTCCGCGCCGAGGTGACCGCCCAGGATCTCCTGGTACACCGAGCGAAAGTCGACTGCGAACTTGAGGTTGCCGGTCGAGTCAAGGCTCGTCAGGCTCGGCTCGGCGCCGTAGAGCCCGCCCTTGACCGGGTCGCCGATGAGCAGCAGCGGCGCCGCCGCCCCGTGGTCCGTGCCGCCGCTCGCGTTCTCCTTGGGCCGCCGGCCGAACTCCGACCAGGTTGCGATCAGCACCTTGTCGGCTTTTCCGTGCGCGGCCAGGTCCTTGTAGAACGCGCTCACCGCCGAGTCCAGGTATCCCATCAGGTCGTCGTGGCGGTTGAGCTCGGTGTAGTGCGTGTCGAAACCGCCCAGCGTCACGTGCAGCAGCTTGACTCCGGTGCCTGTGACGATGAGCTCAGCGGCCAGCTGCAGGGCGGCTGCGAGCTGGTTCTTGGACGAATAGACGAGCTGGACCTTGTCGGAGTAGTCGGCCATCGGCTGATAGCCGGCCGACGACGTGCGCAGTGTGGCGATGGTGTCGTTCGCGGTGGCGATCGCCGTGTCGAAGAGAGCACCGTAGATGCCAGGCGTGCCCTTGTAAAGCGCGCCCACAGCCGCCTCGACCTCCGAGCCGCCGGTAAACCCGAACGTCTTCTGGTTCTGGATCACGGTCATCGTCGCCTGCAGGTCGCGCAGCGCGCCGGGGACATCGGTCGTCCCGCAGGCGCAGCCCGTCAGCGGGTGGCCGTTCGAGTCATAGGCCTTCGCGAGCGTGCGGCCAAGCCAGCCGTCGACCTGCCGGCGCGTGGGATCGCCGGTCTCCCAGATGCGGATCGACTCGAAGTGCGAGAAGGTCGGGTTGGGGTAGCCGACGCCCTGCACCATGGCGACCTTGCCTTGGTCCCACAGGCTCTTGATCCCGCCCAGGTTGTGGTTGAGGCCGAAATCGTTGGTCAGCGGCAGCGCCTGCGACACCATCGGGCCGGCCAGCTTGGGTCGGAGATCGTGCAGCGTCGGGTCCGTGAGCGGAACCAGCGTGCGCAGGCCGTCGTTGCCGCCCGCGAGCTGGATCATCACCAGCACGTTGTCGTTCGCGATGCCGTTCTGCTTGGCCGCGAAGACAGCGCGGGCGAAGGCATCGGGGACGGCGGCGTAGCCCGCGGCCAGCCCGGCCGCGCCGGCTCCGAACACGAGGCCGGCCCTCAGGAAGTCCCGACGCTTGAGCTGGTTGATCCCGATCTCTTGTTTCATGTCACGTGCACCTACTTGAGCTGAAATTCCGGAGACGCCAGGGTGACGAACCATCGCGTCCGCTCGTCGGGCGCCTGGTTCAAGAGATTCGCGGTCTGTGGCCCGACCACTCCGTCGAGATGCGTTTGGGCCGCGTCGGTCGCGGACGGGAGCGAGCCCTTCGTCTGAGCCAGGGCCAGGGTGACGAAGTTGACCCGCTCGACGACTGTGTTGGAGGAGATCCACGCCGCGTTGTTGGGCCAGCCGTTGACGTCGGGCGGATCGAAAAGGCTCTGACCCATTCCCGAACCGGCCGCGACGACAAGCTTCGAGAGGCTGGTCGCGCCCAGCGCCCGCGCGCCATGCACCATGAACTCGATCGGCGACTTCAACAGCGCTCGATAGCTCGCGCCGGCCGTGAACTCCGGGCTGGTGAAGACGGCGCGCATCAGCGTCTTCATGTCGTACTGGCTGCGCCGGAATATGTCTCCCAACCGGGCCACGTATGAAGACGATGGCGAGCTCGTGACGAAATGCTGGGCGACCTTCGCGGCGATGAAGGGCGCGGTCGCCTTCTGCGCCAGGATGGCGTCAAGGACGCCCTGAGTGTCGAGGGGACCGGTGTGACCGAGGTACGTGACCGTCCCCTTGTATGCGCGTTTCGCGTTGAAGATCCCTGACCGCTGGGTGCTGTAGACCGGCAGCTTCTGGGTGACCATCTTGGCCTTGTCGATAGTGACCGTCGCGGTCGAGTCTGGCGGTGGTTGCTGCCAGCCGGCCAGGGCCTTGGCGCTCGACCGCACGTCGTCTTCGGTGAAATTCCCGGCACCCATCGTGAAGAGCTCCATAAGCTCCCTCGAGTAGTTCTCGTTCGGGCTCTGGCCGGTTGAGGTGGCGAGGTCGAGGTAGCGGAGCATGGCGGGGTCCGTGGTGACGTCCATGAGCATCGACCGCAGATTGGTCATGCCCATACGCCGCCATGTGAGGTTCTGCCAGTACATGAACGTGTTGTTTGCGGTCTTGCGGTAATCGCTTGTGAAATGCCCGTGCCAGAACAGGGTCATGCGCTCGGCGAACGGCGTCGGCGAGGTGAGCATGTGGCCGACCCACCACTGCTGGAGCTCCGGGACGCCGAACCTGCCACCGGGCGTGAGAGCCGCGGCCAGCACCGGCGGTTCCGCGGGCTTGGTCTCGAGCAGCCGGTCGACCGTCTTGCTGTATCCGTCGGACAGAGCCGCGTCGAGCTGGGCCTGGGTGTACCCGAAGCTGGTTCGCCGCAGCAGCTGCATCACCCGCGCCGACTCGCGGCCGAGCGGCGAGACCCAGTCCGTGCCCGAGGCGGCACCGGAATGGGAGAGGTTCTGGATCGTCCCACCCAAAAGTCGGACGGCGCCCACGCCGACGCCGGTCGCGACCGCGGCGGCCAGGGCCTGGCGGCGGGTGATTCCTTTGCGAACGGGAGGGGCCGCCTCAGCGAGTGGTTCTGGAGCCCTCAGTGCCATGGCCCCAATTCAATCCTTGTCGGCTCGGTCTGGCATCAGCCAGATGTGAAGAATTCGTAAGCACCGATGAATAGCGAAGCCGCCAACGCCCCTCGATGCCAGGACCGTCCGGGCAGCTACGAGGCGTGGTACGTGACGGTCTCCGACCCCCCCTCGCGGCGCGGCTTCTGGCTCCGCTACACCACGATGAATCCTGCGTCTGGCACGGCCGCCGAAGCACACTCGGCCCTCTGGGCGTTTGCATTCGATCGCGACCACCCCGAGACGAACTGGGGCGGAAAGGTGACCTACCCGCTGGGCGCGCTGCGTATCTCCCGCCTGCCCTTCGGTCTGCGCCTCGAGGGCGCGGCCCTGGATCGCGACGGCTCCGCGGGCCAGATCCACAACGAGCACGGCAGCGCGACGTGGGACCTGCGGTGGGAGTCGCGCGAGCCACCGTTTCCCTTCCTGCGCCCGCGCTGGCAGGCACTCTCGTCGGTTGCGAACATTGGAGCGCAGCCGGCGCTCAGCGTTTCCGGCACGGTCGAGTTGAACGGCCGCGTACACCGCCTCGACGCTGCGCCAGGCGGACAGCAGCACACATGGGGTTCGGCTCACGCGCTGGCGTGGAACTGGGGTTTTGCGTCAGGCGCTGATTTCTGGGTGGACGGCGCCACGTCCCGAGTGCGGTCTCGGTTCGGCCGCGTGATCGTTGGCACCGCGGTCGGAGCGCACGCGGGCGCTCACACGTTCATGTTCAACGGTCCGGTTCAAGTGCTTCGCAATCGCGGCCCGATCTCACCCGACGGGTGGCGAGCGACGGCACGACTTGGCGACCGCACTCTTGCGGTGGTGATCAAGCCTCGCCTCGAAGACCTGATCGGGGTCACCTATGACGATCCGCGAGGCGGTTCTCGCTACTGCTACCACACGGAGGTGGCCGACCTCGATCTCCGCCTGACGCGCGGATCCGAATTGCTCGCGCACGTCAACCGGCCTGCTTCCGCCGCCTTCGAGTACGCCTCGGAGACGCCGCTGGCGGGCGTCCCGCTGACGACCTAGCTCAGCTCGGCCGCGAGGTGCCGGGCGTTGCGCGCGGCCAGCGCCATGATCGTGATCTGCGGGTTCACGTACGTCGAGCCCGGCAGGATGCTGGCGTCGCTGATGACCAGCCCGGCCAGGTCGTGCGCGCGTCCGAATTCGTCGACCACCGACGACCGCGTGTCCTTGCCCATGCGACAGGTCCCCATCGGGTGGTAGGCGGAGAGCTTGAGGTCGGCCGAGGTCCATTTGCCCTCTGTGATCCATGACAGCTCTTCGCGCTTGCGCACGGCCGGCAAGCCGGGCAGCAGCGTGTGCACCTCCTCCGCGCCCGCGGCCAGGTAGATCTCGGATGTGAGCCGGATGCCCTCGAGGGTCTTGCGCAGATCGTCTGGGCTCAGGTTGTAAGTGATGAGCAGGCCTCCACCGGGCGTCGCGCGCACACGGCCGGTGCCGCTGTCCGAGATGATCAGGCCCGCGGCCGCGGTCTGTCGGTAGCGAGCGAGGAAGTCCTTGAGGTCGCTGCCCTTGCCGCCGACCCCGCCGGCGCTGTAGCCGACGCCCGGCGGTGGGTACGTCGCCTCGACCAGGATGCCGTCGCGCAACTTCTCGTCCACGTAGTAGCTCTGCATCACGCCTTTCCACGCTTGCAGGTCGTGATCGAATACGCCGAGCACGCCGCAGCCCGGATGGACACGAAGGTTGCGACCGACTTGCCGGCTGGAGTTGGCGAGGCCCTGCCGCAGGAGCATGGCGGGCGTATAGACCGCGCCGGCGGCGAGCACGACCCTCCGCGCGCGCACCTCGAATCGCGCGTCGCGCTGGACCGCGCCGGTCTCCGCATCGACGATCGAACCCCGCACCCCAACCGCGCGCCCGCCGTCAACCACCAGGCCATCGACGCGACAGCCGCTGATGATCTGCGCGCCGGCTCGCGCCGCCAGCGGCAGGTAGGTGACATGCATGCCGAGCTTGGCGTCGAGCGGACAGCCAAACGCGCATACGCCTGAGCCATGGCAGCCACGAGCGTTGCGCCGGATCGGGCCACCGCTGTAGCCGAGCTCGCGGCGCCCCCTGTCCATGACCTCGCCGTTGGCGCCCATGATGTCGTCGCCGACCGGGGCGACGCTCAACGTCTTCTCCACGTCTTCGAACACCGGCTCGAGCTCGGCACGATCCATGCCCCATGCGTCGAGCACGAAGTCAGGGGTCCGAAAACAGGTACCTGAGTTGATCAGCGTCGACCCGCCCACGCCGCGCCCGATCGGCAGCGAGATGGTCGGCACGCCGATCGTGAACGTCAAGCCGTTGCCGCGATAGAACCGCCGAAGGCGCTCCGGCGGCGAGCCCGTGAAATCGCGCCGGTCGAAATGCTCGCCCTCTTCGAGGACGATGACCTTCAGGCCCGACTCCGCCAGCTCCATGGCGGCCACCGCGCCGCCGGCGCCGCTGCCGACGACAACCACGTCTGCGGTGTCGTAGAAGCCCTGGTCAGGTTGCATGACCTTGAGCTCGACTACGCCCGGGTCGCGCTCGACCTTTTTGTAGGGCTGGGCGTCATATCCGATGAGCGGCTTGATGCGGTCGTCAGAGCAGAAGAACATGAGAATCAGCGCCTTGAGCGCGATGAGCGTTTCGCGGCGCTGGCGGATCTTCGATTTCTCGCAGTCCATGAGATAGGCCTCGCGCGCAGCCGGTCCCAGCATCCGAAACGGCCGCGCGTGACGGCTGGCGATGGACGATAGGTTGAAGGCGGTCAGCATGAGGTCGACCGTGCGGCGGGTCCCGGGTGCGCACCGGTCCAGGTACGAATCGAGCTGCCCGGCAACGTTCACGTCGCGTGCCCCCGGCTCGAGCGCGCCGCCATGCGGCAGGATCGAATCGGCCAGCGCCGCCAGAGTCGCCCGCCGGGCGGCAGTCAAAGGCATGCCGTGCGATTATGGCCCCGCCATGGCGACGAAGCGCTTGCGGCTGCTGCTCCGGATCTGGACGGTGATCTTCTTGCTGGGCGCCGTCGACTTCTTCGTCTTCCCTTACCTGACGGTCAAGATCCTGAACTCGACCGCGAGGTCGCTCGGCATGCACCAGGTCACAGCGCTCAACGGCGGCCAGGATTTCTGGCTGACGCTGGCCGTGCCCTACATGATCCTGGTCGCGGCGCTCTCCTGGATCGCGCAGCGGGGCACGCGCATCCAGGCCCAGCCGGTGCAGTTCCTCCTGCTCGCAAAGGCCGCCAGCTCGCTCACCTCGCTGGCTCTTTTCCTGCTCGGTGGCTTCGCTTACCCATTCCTCGCCAACTTCGTGGTCGACGGCGCCATCGTCTTGATCACCTACTGGTTCTACCGCGCGGCACGCTCGGAGCTGGCTTTTCCCGCTCAATAGCTGGCAACTGCTAGGATTTCCAAAGAAATGCCTAGCTATCGGCTGAGCCAGGCGGCCAAGATGCTCGGGGTCAGCCCCGACACCGTGCGCCGGATGGTGGACGACGGGCGGCTGCGGGCGGCGCGCAGCTCGGGCGGGCAGCGGCTGGTTGACGGCGCCTCGCTGGCGCTCCTGGCCAAGCCCGCACGGAAGCAATCGGCCGCGGTGGTGGTCGCGCAATCCGCTCGCAACCACTTTCCCGGCATCGTCACCCGTGTCGTGAAGGACCGGGTCGCGGCCCAGGTCGAGATCCAGGCCGGACCGCACAGGCTGGTGTCGCTGCTCACCCGCGAGGCAGTAGACGAGCTCGGCCTGAAGCCTGGAATGCCTGCTGTGGCCGTCATCAAGGCCACCAACGTCGGCGTGGAGCTCCGGCGTGATTAAGACGGCAGCAACCCTGGGCGCGATGATCCTGGTCGCCGCTTGCGGCCCGACCGCCGCGACTTCTACCGGCCCTGCTCGCACGACCCTGACCGTATTCGCGGCGGCCTCCCTGCAGCCCGCTTTCGACAACATCGGCCAGAAGCTGCAGGGCACCAACAACATCGTCATGACATTCAGCTATGCGGGCACGCAGACACTCACCACCCAACTGACCCAGGGCGCGCCCGGTGACGTGTTCGCCTCGGCGGACGTGGCGCACATGGTCACCATCGAGTCGGGGGGCCTGATTCGCGGGCAATCGGCGGTGTTTGCTCACAACCGCCTCGAGATCGCCGTCGCCAAGGGCAACCCGAAAGGGATCCACACGCTCGCCGACCTGGGGAGGTCAGGACTCGTGGTCGTGCTTGCCGATCCGTCTGTTCCCGCCGGCAAATATGCGCAGCAGGCGCTGGCGAAAGCTAAGGTCACCGTCCACGCGGCGAGTCTGGAGCAGCAGGTGACCGGTGTGTTGAGCAAGGTCGCGCTCGGCGAGGCGGACGCCGGGATTGTTTATGTCAGCGACATCGTCACCAGCGGCCAGGTGGGTGGCGTGGCCATTCCCGACGCGCAGAACGTGATCGCCGACTATCCGATCGCGGTCCTGAAGGGAACGCAGAACCTCACCGGGGCGACCGCGTTCGTCGACCTCGTGCTGTCGACAGAGGGCCAGACGATCCTCAGGGCTGCCGGTTTCGAGGGGGTTTGAGGCGAACCAAGACCCCCGCGGCCATCGGAATCCTGGCCGCCCTGGGATTGCTGCTCTTCCTTCTACCGCTGGCCGGTCTCATCATTCGCGCGCCGTGGAACCAGGCGCTCGGTGAGCTCGCCGATCCGACTACGACGACCGCGCTCGGACTCTCCATCTTCTGCTCGCTGACCGCGACCGGGATTGCGCTCGTCCTCGGCATCCCGCTGGCCGTGATCCTGGCCCGCACGCGCGGGACGTTGAGGAACATCCTGCGCGCGCTCACCACGCTGCCCATGGTGCTGCCGCCGGTCGTCGGCGGTGTCGCGCTCCTGCTCGCGTTCGGGCGGCGCGGCCTCGTGGGCTCGCTTCTCAACCAGGCCTTCGGCATCCAGATCCCGTTCACGACCGCGGCGGCCGTGATGGCTGAGACCTTCGTGGCGATGCCGTTTCTCGTCATTGCCGTCGAGGCGGGCATGCGATCGCTCGACCACCGCTACGAGGAGGCGGCGCGGTCGCTGGGCGCCGGCTACTGGCGAGTCTTCACCCGCGTGACGCTGCCGCTACTGCGCCCGGCGATCTTCTCGGGTGCGGTGCTGTGCTGGGCCCGAGCGTTGGGCGAGTTCGGCGCCACGATCACGTTTGCCGGCAACTTTCCCGGCCGCACGCAGACCGTGCCCATTGCGGTCTACCTCGCGCTCGAGACGAAACCGGAGGCTGCCATCACGTTGAGCCTCATCCTGCTCGTGGTTTCGGTGGCCATCCTGGTCGGCATGCGCGATCGGTGGCTGGGGGCGCTGTGACCCTCGAGGCTGCGGTGCGCGTGAGGCGCGATGGCTTCACGCTCGACGTCACGCTCAACGCCGCCGCCGGTGAGACGGTCGCCGTTCTCGGTCCCAACGGCGCGGGCAAGACCACGCTGCTGCGAGCGCTGGCCGGCCTCGACGACATGGACGGACGCGTGGTCCTCGACGGCGAGGTCCTCGAGGACACGGGCCACAGGGTGCACGTGCCCGCCGAGAAAAGGCATGCAGGCCTCGTGTTCCAGGACCACGTCTTGTTCCCGCACCTCACCGTCGTGGAGAACATCGCCTTCGGGCTGCGCGCACAGCGGCGTCCGCAGCCGGCAGCCCTGGCGCGCAGGTGGCTCGATGACGCGGGGCTTGGTGACCGGGCGGAAGCGATGCCGGGGGCTCTATCGGGCGGGCAGGCGCAGCGCGTCGCGCTGCTGCGCGCCCTGGCGACTGAGCCAAAGCTGCTCCTGCTCGACGAGCCGCTCTCGGCCCTGGATGTCTCGATCCGCGCCGAGGTCCGCCGTGAGCTGACCAGGCAGCTCGCGTCGTTCCGCGGAGTGCGATTGCTGGTCACGCACGATCCACTCGAGGCGATGGCCCTGGCGGACAGGCTGGTCGTGCTCGAGCAAGGCTCGGTGGTCCAGGCAGGCACTCCCGATGAGGTGACTGCCCGCCCGCGATCCCGCTTTGTCGCCGACCTCGCCGGCGTGAACCTGCTTCGCGGGCATGCCGACGGCGACCACGTGTCGCTGTCCGGCGATGCATTGGTGGCGGCCGCAGAAGCAGGCAGTGGCGACGTGTTCGCGGTCATCCATCCGCGGGCGGTCGCGCTGTACAAGGCGCGCCCGGACGGGACGCCGCGCAACGTGTGGCACGGGCGGGTCGACAGCGTCGACCTGTACGGCGACCGCGTCCGGGTGCGGGTCAAAGGTCCCGTGCCCCTGGTCGCCGAGGTCACGCGCGCGGCGGTCCAGGAGCTTGAGCTCGCCGCCGGCACGGATGTGTGGATGGCCGTGAAGGCCACGGAGGTTTCCGTCTACCCGGCCTAGCATTAGCGCGCGAATGGCCAAGCGCATCCCGATGGCGAGCATCGATGCGGCGTGGCTGGGGATGGAAGACCCCACCAACCTGATGATGGTCACGGGGGTGCTGGCCCTTGCGGGCCCAGTCGATCGCAAGCGCCTCCGGCTGCTTCTCGACCGCCGCCTCAGACCGTTCCGTCGCTTCCATCAGAAGGTGGTTCGCCCGCGCTCGCGGGGCAGCCTGCCGCACTGGCAGGACGACGAACAGTTCGAGATCGACAACCATGTCAGCCACGTCGGGCTGCCTGCGCCGGGTGGCGATGCCGCGCTCCGCGACATGGTCAGCGACCTCATGAGCGTGCCGCTCGATTTCAGCAAGCCGCTCTGGCACATTCACGTGATCGACGGCTACAAGGAAGGCTCGGTGGTGCTGGCGCGCGTGCACCACTCCATCGCCGATGGCATCGCGCTCGTGCGCGTGATGCTGTCGCTCACGGACGAGTCGCCGAACCCCAAGCCGACGCGCGCGCCGACAAAGGAAGCGGCCCCAGGGTTCAGGCTGCCACTCGATTGGCTCTCGGCCGCGCTCGGTCGCGGCCTGGCGGGCGGCCAGGATTTGATCGCGAACCCCGATCGGGCCCTCGACATCGCTCGCATCGGAGCGCAGGGCGCGTATCGGCTCGGGCGGATCGTCCTGCTGCCGCCGGACCCGCCGACGCCTTTCAAGGGACAGCTCGGCCGCCGGAAGCGAGCCGCATGGTCTGAACCGGTTCCTCTCGACGACTTCAAGGCCATCGGGAAGGCATTCGGCGCGACGGTCAACGACGTGCTCGTCGCCACCGCCACAGGCGCGCTGCGCCGCTACATGGAGAAGCGCGGCCAGCGCACCGCCGGGATCGCCATTCGAGCCTCGGTGCCGGTCAACCTCCGGCCCGCCGACCAAGCGCAGAAGATGGGCAACGCATTCGGCCTGGTGTTCCTCACGCTCCCGATCGGGATCGCCGATCCCGCACGGCGGCTCCGGGCGATCAAGAACGAGATGGACGAGCTCAAAGGTTCGCCTGAGGCGCTGGTGTCGTTTGGGGTCCTGAGCCTGATGGGGCTCGCCCCCGTCGAGGTCGAGCAGCTGGGCCTGAAATTCTTCGGCAGCAAGGCGACCGCCGTGCTCACCAACGTGCCCGGGCCCCGCCAGCCTCTATACATGGCGGGCCGAAAGATCGACAAGGTGATGTTCTGGGTGCCCCAGTCCGGGCATATGGGCCTCGGCATCAGCATCCTCAGCTACGCCGGTGGGGTGATGCTCGGCATCGCCACGGACGCCGGCCTGGTGCCCGACCCCGAGCGCATCGTCGACGGGTTCAAGGTCGAGTTCGAGGCCTTGCGCAAAGCCGCCGGCCAAGCTGGAAAACCCCGGCCACACGCTCGCTCCTAACTCGTCGTAATGTTGTAAGCACTGTGGCAGACGAGAGCGCGGTGGCGACCGAGCGCGAGGCGCTGGACGCCTACTCGACCACGGTGACGACGGTGGCGCAGAAGGTGCTGCCCTCGGTCGCCAGCCTCCGAGTGCGGCGGAGCAGCCGCTCGTTCGAAGGCGGAGCCGGCTCCGGCGTCGTGATCACGGGCGACGGGTTTCTCGTCACGTCGGCCCACGTCGTCGCGCAAGCGGGCGCCGCCACGGCCTCGTTCCTCGACGGGTCCGAGTACGAGCTCGACGTCGTCGGCGCCGACGCCCTGTCCGACCTGGCGATCGCGAGGGCGAGGGCGTCAACGCTGCAGCCGATCCAGATCGGCAACGCCGACGACTTGAGGGTGGGCCAGCTCGTCGTGGCGATCGGGAACCCGATGGGCTTCTCCGGCTCCGTGACGTCGGGGGTCGTCAGCGGGTTAGGCCGCTCACTGGCGACCGCCGACGGCAACGGACACCGGCGCTTCATCGAGGACGTCATCCAGACCGATGCCGCGCTCAACCCCGGCAACTCGGGGGGCGCGCTCGCCGACTGGCGGGCTCGGCTGGTCGGCGTCAACACGGCCGTGGCCGGGCAGGGGCTCGGGCTGGCCGTGCCCATCAACAAAACCACGCAGGCGATCCTCTCCGCCCTGATGAGAAACGGCCGCGTCCGCCGAGCCTACCTGGGGATCGCGGGCGGAACCCGGCCGCTGCCGCCCGCGATCGCCCAGCGCCTCGGCCGGAAGGCGGGGGTCGAGGTTCAGGAGGTGGTCGCCGGCAGTCCCGCCGCGGCAGCCTCCCTGCGCGGTGGCGACATCATCGTCTCGGTCGGCGAGGTGGCCGTCGCCAAGGCGGGCGACCTGCAGCGGCTGATGGTGGAAACGAAGATCGGTGTCAGGCTGCCCTTGACAATCCTGCGCGCCGACAGGCTGGTGACGATCGAGGTCGTTCCGGTGGAGCTCGCCTAGGCTCCCCACCACGCGGGGAGCTCCGGGCCGCGTTTAGCGGCGCGGTGAGGGGCGGCTCAAATAGAGTTTGGCCGTGCCGAAGCAGATCCGGGACCTGCTCCGCGCCACAGTCGAAGACGGGCGCTTCCGGCTGGCGGAGGTCGACCCAGACTCGACCCCTGGACTGAAGGGTGCAAAGCGAGTGGAAAAGGACCTCACCAAGCACAAGGCCAAGCTGTTCAAGCTCCAGGAGGAGCTCTACGCAGAGCGCAAGCGCTCGCTCTTGATCGTGCTGCAAGGCATGGACACGAGCGGGAAGGACGGCACGATCACCCACGTAATCGGCGACCTGAACCCGCAGGCGGTGCAGATCACGCCGTTCAAACAGCCCACTCCCGAGGAGAAGCGCCACAGCTTTCTCTGGCGGATCCGCCGTCGCCTGCCCGAGGCCGGCGAAGTCGGGATATTCAACCGATCTCACTACGAAGACGTGCTGGTCGTTCGCGTCCACGGCCTGGCCCCGCTCAACGTTATCGAGCGTCGCTACGACCTCATCAACCGCTTCGAGAAGCAGGTCACCCGCGAACGCACGCAGATCGTGAAGATCTGCCTGCACATCTCATACGAGGAGCAGCGCAAACGGCTCACCGACAGGCTCAAGGACCCGGACAAGCAGTGGAAGTTCAGCGAGCACGATATCGATGAGCGAGCGTACTGGGACGATTACCAGAGCGCTTACAGCATCGCCATCACGCGGTGCTCGACCAGGTGGGCGCCGTGGTACGTGGTCCCGGCCAACGACAAGGACTATCGCAACTGGGCGGTGAGCAGCATCCTCATCGAGACCCTTGACGAGATGAACCCGAAGTATCCCCATCCCAGGCTCGACGTGCCGAGGCTTTTGAGACGGCTGCAGGCGTGAGTCGACTACGCGTGGTTTCGGTGCTGGTGGCGAGCGTCATTGCCGCGGCTTGCGGCTCCACTAGCGAGGTCCGCACGTCCGACAACTCCTACGCAGGCAAGACCCTGAAGCTGGGGGCGATCCTGTCGATCACCGGCCAGGGCAGCGTGTACGGACCGTCGAGCCGGGAGGGCATGGAGCTCGCGGTCGAGCAGATCAACAAGTCCGGCGGGGTCAACGGCGCCAGGATCAACCTCACTGTGAGGGATGACGCGTCGATGCAGTCGCAGTCAGCCCAGGTCGCCCAGGCCATGATCCAAACGGACCAGGACCTGGCGCTGCTCGGGCCCACGCTTTCGAACTCGGCGGTGGCCGTTCACCCGCTGGCCGAAAATCAGCACATCCCGATCCTCGCCGTGAGCACGACCGGAATCAACATCGTCCCCAACTGCAACTTCCCGAGCACTCTTGGCTGCCGCTATGTGTTTCGAGACAGCCTCGGCGAGGAGACCGCGATCCCGGACAACGTCAAGTCATACGCCGCCGACGCGAAACCGACCACGGGCGTGCTGCTCGTCGCCCGGGACGACAAGTTCTCAATCGATGGCGGCAAGATCGTCGAGGCCACAGTCGGGAAGTACGGCATCACTCTCAAGAAGACGATCGGGTTCAACAAGACCGAGCCCGACCTCTCGTCATACGTGACTCAGGCGGTGCAGCTGAACCCCGATGTGATCTTCATCACGTCTCTCGGCGGCATCCCGGCCGAGATCATGCACGAGGCCCGCAAGCAGGGCTGGCAGGGTCAGTTCCTCGGCGGCAACGGCTTCAATACGGCGACCGTCTCCAAGGACGCCGGCGCCGACGGCGCGGGTGCGCGCAGCGCCAGCGCCTGGTATCTGGGCAACACTTTCCCTTCCAACAGCGACTTCGTGACCGCGTATAAGGCGAAGTACGCCAACCTGGACGGCACGCCCAGGAACCCAGACCAGTTCGCCGCGCAAGGCTTTACGGCCATCAAGATCCTCGCGGACGCCGCGAGGCGCGCCAACCTCACCTTCACGGACCTGACAGGCGACCGCGACAGGCTGCGCACCGCGATGGAGACGGTGAACATCCAATCCCCGCTGGGTCCGTTCCAGTTCACCTCCACGCACGACGTCAAGCAGACCGTCTGGATCATCAAGATGGACGGCCGGGGCGGCTTCACCCTCGTCCACGAGATCAAGGCGAGCTGATGACGGTACGTCCGGCGTAGCGCACAAAAAAAGAAGCCCCGGGTCTTGCGACCCAGGGCTCCTTCCGCTGTTTCGTCTGGTTAGACGGTGCGGACGCTGCGAGCGCGCGGGCCCTTGGGGCTCGCCTCGATCTCGAAGGTCACCTTCTCGCCACCGCGGAGGCTGTCGAAGTCACCTTCGGTGCCACTCCTGTGGAAGAAGAATTCCTTACC
>DASWGF010000335.1:0-4842 GCA_036393875.1 Candidatus Dormiibacterota bacterium | reverse complement strand
CGAGATACGCTCGACTTCGCACGCAGGACGTCAGCGGTCGAGCTCGCCTCTGCAATTGACAACCCAGTGGTCCTGGAAAACGGCGAAGTGGAGTCGAACGGCAACTTTCACGGCGAGCCGCTGGCGTTTGCCGCCGATTTCCTCGCCATCGCCGCCGCCGAGGTGGGCGCCATCGCCGAACGGCGCGTCGACCGCCTCCTCGACCCCCACCGCTCCGAAGGTTTGCCGCCCTTCCTCGCGCAGGAGCCCGGCGTCAACTCCGGCCTCATGGTCGCCCAATACACCGCGGCCTCGCTGGTGGCCGAGAACCGCCGCCTCGCCGCTCCGGCGAGCGTGGACTCGGTGCCCACCTCGGGCATGCAGGAAGACCACGTGTCGATGGGTTGGGGCGCGGCGCTCAAACTGCGCACGGTGCTCGACAACCTGACCAGCATCCTGGCCGTCGAGCTCGTCGCGGCCGCTCGCGCGCTCGATTTGCGCGCACCGCTGGTGCCCGCGCCAGCGACTGCCGCGGTTCGCGATCTTGTGCGCAAGCACATCGCCGGCGTGGGTCCGGACCGCGTGCTCGCGCCGGAGCTGGCCGCGGCGGAAGCGCTTATCCGCAGCGGCGCGGTCGTGGCGGCGGCGCAGGCCGTCACGGGCCCATTGAAATGAGCTCGTCGCGCGTCGTCCGCGCGCCCCGCGGAGCCGAGCTGAGCTGTCTTGGCTGGCCGCAGGAGAGCGCGATGCGGATGCTCATGAACAACCTCGATCCGGAAGTCGCCGAGCGGCCCGCGGACCTTGTCGTTTACGGCGGGACCGGCCGCGCCGCGCGTTCATGGGAGGCGTTCGACGCCATCGTCCGCGAGCTGAAACGGCTTCAAGGCGACCAGACCCTCCTGGTCCAGTCGGGCAAGCCGGTCGGCGTTTTCGACACGCACGAGTGGGCGCCACGTGTGCTCATCGCCAACTCGCTGCTCGTGCCCGAGTGGGCGACGTGGGATGAGTTCCGGCGGCTCGAGGCGCTCGGACTGACCATGTACGGGCAGATGACCGCGGGGTCGTGGATCTACATCGGCACCCAGGGCATCCTCCAGGGCACCTATGAAACTTTCGCCGCGGTCGCGCGCAAACGCTTCGGCGGCACGCTGGCCGGCACGATCACCCTGACCGCGGGCCTTGGGGGCATGGGCGGCGCCCAGCCGCTCGCGATCACCCTCAATGGGGGCGTGGCGATCTGCATCGAGGCCGATGCGGAGAGAATCCAACGCCGCCTCGACCATGGCTATCTAGACGTGCGTGCACTTGACCTCGAGGACGCGCTGCGGCTGGCGCTTGAAGCCAAGACCAAGAAGCGCCCACTTTCGATCGGGCTGCACGGTAATGCCGCGGAGGTGCTGCCCGCGCTGGCCGCGCGCGGCTTCGACGTGGATGTGGTCACGGACCAGACCTCCGCGCACGATCCGCTCACCTACATCCCGGCGGGCGTCAGTGCCGAAGACGCGCAGGAGCTGCGCCTCGACGATCCGGACGGATACGTGCGCCGCGCCCGCGAGAGCATGGCGCGCCACGTCGACGCGATGATCGACTTCCTCGACCACGGCGCCGAGGTTTTCGACTACGGCAACAGCCTGCGCGCCGAGGCGAAGCTGGGCGGGAGCACGCGAGCGTTCGAGTTTCCGGGCTTCGTGCCCGCATACATCCGGCCCCTGTTCTGCGAAGGCAAGGGGCCGTTTCGATGGGTGGCGCTCTCGGGTGACCCCGAGGACATCGCAGTCACCGACCGCGCCATGGTCGAGGAGTTCTCCGATGACGCTGCCCTTGTGCGCTGGATCACCGCGGCGCGCGAGAAGGTGAAGTTCCAGGGCCTGCCGGCGCGCATCTGCTGGCTCGGCTACGGCGAGCGTGCCCGAGCCGGCCTGCGTTTCAACGAGCTTGTCCGCAGCGGCGCCGTGAAGGCGCCGATCGTGATCGGGCGCGACCACCTGGACTCGGGCTCGGTGGCCTCTCCCTACCGCGAGACGGAGGCGATGCTCGACGGCTCCGACGCCATCGCCGACTGGCCGATCCTCAACGCGCTGCTCAACACCTCCAGCGGCGCGTCGTGGGTGAGCGTCCACCACGGCGGCGGGGTGGGCATCGGCCGCTCGATCCACGCCGGGATGGTGGTGGTTGCGGACGGCAGTGCTGAGGCGGCGCGCAAGCTCGAGCGTGTGCTCACCAACGACCCAGGCACCGGCGTCATGCGGCACGCCGACGCCGGCTATGAGCGCGCGATCGAGGTCGCGCGCGAACGCGGCATCCACATCCCAATGGCTTGAACGGATCAGGCGTCTGGCATGCCGCTCAGGCGTGGCTCGGCCACCGCGCCGACGATGTGTTGATCGAGGTCGAGGGTGGCCGCATCAAGAGCGTGACCGAGGGAGTCGCGGCGCCGGCCGGCTCTGTTCGGCTCGAAGGCTGGACGGTCCCCGGCCTGGCCAACGTCCACAGCCACGCGTTCCAGCGGTCTCTGCGCGGGACCACTGAATCGGGTGGCGGCGACTTCTGGGAGTGGCGTCGCGAGATGTATCGAGCGGCCGAGGGTTGGGACCCAGCCACTTATGCAAGAGAGGCGACGGTTGTCTTCCAGGAGATGGTGGCGGCCGGGATCACAGCGGTGGGCGAGTTCCATTATCTGCACGACCATGGCAACGGCCTGGGCGAAGCGCTCCTCGATGCTGCTCGCGCGGTAGGGATTCGAATCACTCTGCTCGACGCGTGCTATCTGCGCGGCGGGCTCGACCGATCGCTGGAGGGCGTCCAGCAGACGTTCTCAGACGGCGATGCAGATAGGTGGGCGGCGCGCGTCGGTGAGCTGAAAGACAGCGAGGGCGTTCGCATCGGGGCGGCGATCCACAGCGTCCGCGCGGTCGATCCGCAATCGATGCGCACCGTCGCCGGCTGGGCCCGCGATCGCAATACGCCGCTTCACATCCACCTCGCGGAGCAGCCGGCCGAGGTGGAGGAGTGCCTGGCGGCCGAAGGCTGTACGCCTGCCCAACTCCTGGAACGCGAAGGCATTCTCGGGCCGGATCTGACCGCCGTGCACGCAATCCACGTCAATGACGACGACATCGCTCTGCTCGGCCGCCACCACGTCTCTGTCTGCGCGTGCACGACGACAGAGCGTGACCTTGGCGATCGTGCTGGTCCGCTTAACGCTCTGGCGGATGCAGGCAGCCCGATATGTGTGGGCAGCGACTCCAATGCGGTCATCGACATCCTCGAGGAGGCACGGGGCCTGGAGCTCGACCAGCGGCGCGCCACTGGTCGCCGCGTGTTGCATCAGCCCGAGGATCTATTTCGAGCTGCCACCGTCGATGGCATGCGCGCCCTGGGTTGGGACGCGGGTGAGCTGAAGCCCGGGATGCTGGCCGACTTCATCACCATCCGCTACCAGCCGCCGCCGGCGTCGCGGCTCATCGATCTCGCATACCTCATGTTTTGTTGCTCCGCCCGCGACGTCATCAACGTCGTCGTCGGCGGCAAGACAGTCGTGTCGAAATGAGGCGGCTCCACAACATCGGTCGCTTGTTCACCGGCACTGCAGCCGGCGTGATCGAGAAGGCCGCGATTATCTGCGACGACGACGAGCACATTGCGTGGTGCGGCCGCGTGGGCGAGGAGCCGCGAGACCTGCTCGGATATGTCGCGCACGATGAAGACTGCGGCGGCGGGCTCGTGACGGCCGGGCTCATCGACGCGCACGCCCACCCTGTGTATGCGGGGAATCGGATGGCTGAGGTCGCGATGCGGTCTGCGGGCTCGTCGTACGAAGAGGTGGCGAAGGCCGGCGGCGGCATCGTCGCCACCGTCAAGGCCACGCGAGCAGTCACGCCCGAGGCTCTCGAGCAGGCGACGGCCAACCGGCTCCAGCGCTGGCTCGAGGGCGGCGCCACCACCGTCGAGGCGAAGACCGGCTATCACCTCGAGCGCCAGGGCGAGCTCGAGGCGACGCGCATCCTCAAGCATCTCAGCGAGCGCAACGACCTGCCTCGCATCGAGCCCACATTCCTGGCGGCACATGCCACACCACCCGATCGCGGCGCCAGGCTTGGCTCTTACGCAAAGAAAGTGGCGGGCTGGTGCGCCGATGCGCATGTCGCGGGAGCGCGATTCTGCGACGTGTTCTGCGACCGCGGCTACTTCTCCGTCTCGCAGTCGCGCCGTATTCTCAAGGCGGCCCTGGAAGCGCAGCTCATCCCACGCCTGCACGCCGACGAGCTGGCGCGCACGGGCGGTGCCCGACTCGCGGCCGAGCTGCACGCAGCGTCGGCCGACCATCTCCTCTGCGCGAACCGCGGCGACGCCGTCGCGCTGGCGCGAGCTGGAGTGGTGGCCACACTCGCTCCCGCCACCGCCCTGTCGATTGGAAAGCTGCCCCCGGTCAAGGATTTGATGGCGGCTGGAGTGGTCATCGCGCTGGGAACCGATCACAATCCAGGTACGAGCGGGATCACGAGCATGAGCTTGGTGGTGGCGATGGCCGTGGCAGTCTTCAAGATGTCTGTCGAGCGGGCCCTGGCGGCGGCCACGGTCGGCGGGGCCCTCTCCGTCTTACGCTCGGATCGGGGCGCGGTCGCCCAGTCGATGCTGGCCGACCTCGTGCTTTGGGACGCCGACCACGAGGGGGCGTTCGCCTGGGCCTACGGTCTCCGGCCGCTCCGAGTCTGGCGGGGCGGAGCGCAAGTTTTGAGGTGACTACCGTTGCAAGTCCCGTGCAATTAGCGTACAAAGTGGGCTACAAATGACCGCTGCGCTCACAAAACCTAACAACCTGTCGCGGTCGAAATGGAGGAAAGGGACTAGTGGCTAAGTGGA
>DASWGF010000334.1:0-6660 GCA_036393875.1 Candidatus Dormiibacterota bacterium | reverse complement strand
GCTGCGCTGAGCTCGGACCACGGGATCGACGCGGCGCGGGCGATCATGACCACGGACACCGTGCCCAAGACCGCTCAGATGGAGATCGAGATCGGCGGCCGGACCGTGCGGGTGGGCGGGATGTGCAAGGGGTCAGGGATGATCCACCCCAACATGGCGACCATGCTGGCGTACATCACCACCGACGCGGCCGTCGAACCGGGTCTGATGGCGAGGCTGGCGCGGCCGGTCGCGGACCGCAGCTTCAACCAGGTCACCATCGACGGCGACAGCTCGACCAACGACACCTTCCTGCTGATCGCCAACGGAGCGGCGGGCAACGCGCCCGTGAGCGATGGCACGCCCGAAGCAGCGGGGCTCGAGGCTGCGATTGTCGACGTCGCTCGCGAGCTGGCGCGGGCGATCGCGCGCGACGGTGAAGGTGCGACCAAGATGATCGCGGTCCGCGTCCAGGGCGCGGAGTCCGATCAAGAGGCCAGAACCGCCGCCCGCGCCGTCGCCTCGTCGAGCCTGGTCAAGACCGCCGTGCACGGGGGCGACCCCAACTGGGGTCGCATCGTTTGCGCGCTCGGTTACAGCGGGGCCGAGCTGGCCCTCGATCGCCTCCACCTGAGCATCGGCGGCCTCGTGGTGTTCGAGCGAGGCGCGGGCGTCGACGTCGACCTCTCGGCCGTGCGGCGCGCATTCGAGCAACCGGAGATTGAGATTGTGGCCACGCTGGGCTTGGCCGGCGGGCACGCCGAGGCCTGGGGTTGCGATTTATCGGAGGAGTACGTGCGGATAAACGCGGAGTACACGACATGACACTGACAGTCGAAGAACGCGCCAAGGTCCTGGTCGAGGCACTGCCGTACATCAAGCGATTCCACGGCCAGATCGTCGTGGTCAAGGTCGGTGGCAACGCGATCGAGCAGGCCCGGGACGAGACCCTGCTCGATATCGTGCTGCTCCGCTACGTCGGCATGCAGCCGGTGCTCGTGCACGGAGGCGGACCAGAGATCACCTCCATGAGTGAGCGGCTAGGTCTCAAGGCCGAGTTCAAGAACGGGCTGCGCATCACCGACGACAAGACCATGGAGGTCGTGAAGATGGTGCTCACCGGCAAGGTGAACCCCGACATCGTCGGCGCCATCATCCGACTCGGCGGCCAGGCGGTCGGGATGAGCGGCGAGGATGGGCCCAGCATCATCGCCGAACCTCTGGGGGAAGGGATGGGTTTCGTCGGCCGTGTGACCCAGATCAACCGTGAACCGATCACTGCGCTGCTGGGGCGCGGCTACATCCCCGTGATCGCATCCATCGGGCTGGGTTACGACGGCCACGCTTACAACATCAACGCCGACACAGTCGCGGCCGAGGTCGCGGTGGCTTTGGGCGCCGCCAAGCTCATCCTGCTCACCGATGTTCCGGGCGTCCTCGGCGTCGACGGCCATGTCGTCGCGGTGCTCACGCGCGAGGATGCCAGGCATCGGATCGACGCCGGCGAGGTCACGGGCGGCATGATCCCCAAGCTCGAGGCATGCCTCCGGTCTCTGGATGGGGTGCCCTTCGCGCACATCGTCGACGGCCGCACGCCCCACGCACTGCTGCTCGAGCTCTTCACCGAGTCGGGCATCGGGACGATGGTCACGCCGTGAGCGGCTTAACCACCTGGGTTGGCGAACTCTGCGAGCGGCCGTATTCTGGTCGCCACACAAGGTCTCCCCAAAATGGGTGGGCGGGGGTTAGTGGACGGATGAAGAAAAGGACGCGTCCTTTTAACTGTCGTCAGGGACCATGCCCGTGAGCACGCCCGAGCTCGCCGACAGGTACCTCATGCAGGTCGGCCGGCGCCTGCCGGTCACATTCGTACGCGGACAGGGCTGCCTCGTCTACGACGACGCCGGCAACGAATACCTCGACCTGGTCGCCGGGATCGCGGTCAACCTGCTGGGCCACGCCCACCCGGAGGTCGCCGGCGCAGTCGCCACGCAGGCCAAGACCCTCATCCACACCTCGAACCTCTACTTCACTCAGCCGCAGGTCGAGCTCGCGCGCCGCCTGGTCGAGCTGTCGTTTCCGTCTCGCGTCTTTTTCTGCAACTCGGGCGCCGAGGCCAACGAGGCCGCGATCAAGATCGCGCGCAAGTGGGGCACCCGCAATCGCGCCGGCGCGCACCAGATCATCACGACCCTCGGCTCATTCCATGGCCGCACCCTGGCCACAGTCACCGCCGGTGGGCAGCCCAAATACTCGGATCCGTTCAAGCCCCTGCCCGAGGGTTTCGTGCACGTCCCCTACAACGACCTGGACGCGATCAAGGCTGCGACCGGTGTGCGCAGCGTCGCCGTGATGCTGGAGCCGGTCATGGGCGAGATTGGCGTGGTCCCGGCCAAGGCGGGATACCTCGCCGGCGTGCGCCGATGGTGCGACGACCAGGGCTTGCTGCTCATCCTCGACGAGGTACAGACAGGTCTGGGCCGCACCGGCCGGTGGTTCGCGCACCAGCACCACGGCATCACCCCGGACGTGATGACCCTCGCCAAGGGGCTGGGCGGGGGCGTGCCGATCGGCGCCTGCCTCGCGGCGCCGAAGGCAGACGTCTTCGAACCCGGCGATCATGGATCCACATTCGGTGGCAACCCGCTCGCATGTGCGGCCGCGCTGGCGGTGCTGAACGTCATCGAACGCGATGGACTCGTTGGGCACGCAGCCGAGATGGGGGAGATGCTGAACGCCGCGATCAGCGGTCTCGGCGGCAAGGAAGTACGCGGCCTCGGCCTCATGCAAGCGGTCGAGTTCGCCGAACCGCGAGCCAAGGCATTCCAGCAGGCCTGCCTCGAAGCGCGGCTGGTCGTCAATGCGGTCGATGACCACTCGATCCGTTTCGTGCCTCCCCTGATCGTCACCGCGGAGCACATCGATCGCGCCCAGCGCACGATGCACGAGGTCCTGAAGTGACAGCCACCAAGGAAGAAAGGCACAGAGCCATCCTCGCCCTCGTCAACCGAGGCGCGGTGCACACGCAGCAGGAGATCGCCGAAGGGCTGGCGCGGCGCGGGCTGCGCGCGACGCAGGCCACGATCTCGCGTGACATCCAGGAGCTCGGACTGGTCCGGTCCGGCGCCGGCTACCGCATCGCCGCGGCCCTGGTTCGCGAGCTCGTTCTCTCCGTCGAGCTGATTTCGCCGGTGGCGGTGATCAAGACCCCACCGGGCACCGCCAACCTGGTGGCCCGCCGCATTGACGAGGCCGGACTGCCGGGCATCGCCGGCACGGTGGCGGGCGACGACACGATCATCGCCGTCCTCCGCCAGCGGGGCGCCGCGCGAGCGCTCAAAGAGCTTCTGGCCAATGTCGGATAAAAAGTTGGTGCTCGCCTATTCAGGCGGGCTGGACACTTCAGTCGCGATCAGATGGCTCAAGGACCAGGGCTGGGACGTGATCGCATTCACCGTCGACCTGGGCGAGAAAAAGGATCTCGATGCCATCCAGGCGCGGGCGCTCAAGACAGGCGCCTCGGCCGCCTACGTCGCGGATGGCCGCGGCCCATTCCTGCAGCTCTTCGTGTGGCCGTCCCTGCAGGCGGGAGCCGTTTATGAGAAGGAGTACCCGCTGGCCACCGCATTGGGCCGACCGCTGATCGCGGCGATGATGGTGGAGGTCGCACGCCGCGAGGGCGCGAGCGCCATCGCGCATGGCTGCACCGGCAAGGGCAACGACCAGGTGCGATTCGACGTCACCACCGCAGCCCTGGCCCCCGACCTGAAGGTCGTCGCCCCGGTCCGCGAATGGGACATGAATCGCGACGACGAGATCGAATACGCGACCAAGCACGGGATCGAGGTCCCGGCCACCGTGCGCTCGCCCTACTCGACAGACGAGAACCTGTGGGGCCGCTCGATCGAGGCCGGCGTTCTCGAAGACCCCTGGGCGGAGCCGCCCGCCGAGATTTACACATGGACCCGCGACCCGCGCGACTGCCCTGACGAGCCGACTTATCTGGAGATCGGGTTCAAGCAAGGCGTGCCCGTAGCGCTTGACGGCAAGCCGGTGGACCCGCTCCAGCTGGTCACAGGTCTCAACCGGATCGGGGGTGAGAACGGGGTCGGCCGCATCGACCACCTGGAGAACCGGCTGATCGGGATCAAGTCGCGCGAGGTCTATGAAGCGCCGGCGGCGGTGTTGCTGCTCCAGGCACACCAGGCGCTCGAAGACATCACGCTGCCGAAGGAGGTGGCGCGATTCAAGGACACAGTCGCCCAGCAGTGGGCGCAGTTGGTCTACGACGGGCTCTGGTTCAGCCCGCTGCGCGACGCTCTCTATGCATTCGTCGCAGAGACGCAGCGACACGTCACGGGCGATGTGCGTCTCAAGCTGTTCAAAGGTTCGTCACAGGTCGTCGGGCGCAAGGGTCCGGCGCAGCTGTATCAGCACTCGCTGGCGACGTACGGCAAGGGCGATGCCTTCGACCAGTCCGCGGCCGAGGGCTTCATCAAGCTGTGGGGCATGGGCGTCCGCACCGCAGCCCAGGTCCAGGGCCGGCTGCACGACCGGGAGCTGAAGGGGTTGCTCGGCGATGTGAAGAGGCTCGCGCCATAGGCAAGCAAACACCGAACCCCACTCCTCGACCTGCTCCCCAGGGAGGGGGGAAGCTATGGGGGGGCCGCTTCACGGGCCGGCTGCTGCCCGAGCTCGAGAGGTTCTCGTCGTCGCTCGAGGTCGACTTCGAGCTGTATCCCTACGACATCGCCGGCAGCGTCGCCCACGCGCGGGGTTTGGCCTCCGTCGGTCTCCTGAAACCGACCCAGCTCCAGGCGATCGAGCGGGGCCTGCGTCGAGTCAAGCGCGAGCTGGACGCGGGCGAGATCAATTTCCGCGAGTCGGACGAGGACATCCACACCCTGGTCGAACGCCGGTTGACCGAGCTCACGCCGGCAGGGGCGATGCTCCACGCGGGCCGTTCTCGCAACGACCAGGTCGCACTCGATCTGCGCCTTTACTCCCGCGACGCCGCCAGCGAGCTGGTCACGACCGTGGCCGAGCTCGTGGATGCCCTCGCATCGAGGGCCGCCCGGGTTGCAGGGTGGCTGATGCCCGGCTACACGCACCTGCAGCGCGCCCAGCCCGTGACCGTGGGACATCACCTCCTCGCCCATGCCGAGCCCCTGCTGCGCGACGCCGAGCGCTTCCGTCACGCGTACGAAGCCGCTGACGAGATGCCGCTCGGATCGGGAGCGCTGGCGAGCACGACGCTGCCGCTCCAGCGGGAGCGTGTGGCCAAGGAACTGGGTTTTCAGCGCCTGACGGCCAACAGCATCGACGCGGTCGCCGACCGGGACTTCGCGCTCGACCTCGTCTATGCGTGCGTGGCGACCGCGATCCACCTCAGCCGCCTTGGCGAGGACGTCGTCCTGTGGACGAGCACCGAGTTCGGTTTCGTACGACTCGCCGACGAGATCGCCACCGGCTCGAGCCTGATGCCCCAGAAGAAGAACCCGGACATCGCCGAGCTGCTGCGAGGCCGCGCAGGCAGGCCGCTCGGCAGCCTCGTCTCGCTCGCCACGATCCTGAAGGGCCTGCCGCTCGCATATGACCGGGACCTCCAGGAGGACAAGCCCGCCGTCTTCGCCGCCGTCGACAGCGTTTTGGACTCCCTGCGAGCGGCCCAGCTCCTGGTCGAACATCTGGAGTTCGATCGTGACCGCCTGGCCGCCGCCACCTCGGACGCAAGTCTGCTGGCCACGGACGTGGCCGAAGCCCTGGTCGCGGGAGGCACGCCTTTTCGGAAGGCCCACGAGGAGGTTGGACGCACGGTCAGGGCCGGGAGGCTGCAAGCGCCCTGGAACGCCGGGGCTTCGTTGCGGAAACGAGACATGCCCGGGGCGCCCCACCCCCGCCGGGTCGCCGCCCGGGCCACCGCCGTGCGCCGCGAAGCCGGCCGGCTGCGGCAATGGTCGAAAACGCATCCACCTCCCCTGCCCACCTGAGTAGAGTTCGGGCTCGGATGCTCCTCGCCGTCGACGTCGGCAACACCAATGTCACCCTGGCCCTGTTCGAGGGCGAGCGGCTGGTCGCCGACTGGCGCGTGACCTCGCACCGAGAGCGGACCGCAGACGAATTGGCCGTGGAGCTTCGCCAGCTCTTCAACCTGCGTGGCTTTGAGCTGGATGTCGTCAGCGGGGTCGTCATCTCCAGCGTGGTGCCCAACCTGAACCCTGCCCTGATCGAAGCGTCTCGCCGCTACCTGAAATGCGAGCCGGTGATGGTGGGACCGGGGGTCAAGACCGGGGTTAGGATCCGCTACGAGAACCCTAAGGACGTCGGCGCGGACCGTATCGCCAACGCCCTGGCCGCGTATACGAAATACGGGGGGCCGGTGGTGGTGATCGACTTCGGCACTGCCGTCACCTATGACGCCATCAGCGCCGAGGGCGACTACCTCGGCGGAGCGATCGCCCCAGGCGTGGAGATCTCGCTCGACGCCCTGGTTTCGAACACCGCCATGCTCCGGCGGGTGGAGGCGGTGGCGCCGGACTCGGTGATCGGCCGCAACACCGTCACTTCGATCCAGTCCGGGCTCGTGTGGGGCTTCGTGGCCCAGGTGGAGGGCATGGTGGAGCGCATCGTGGCCGAGCTGGGGGGGACAGCCAAGGTGATCGCGACCGGCGGCCAGGCTGG
>DASWGF010000333.1:0-3729 GCA_036393875.1 Candidatus Dormiibacterota bacterium | reverse complement strand
GGGTCGAAGACCGTGCTCCCGGCCGAGGCGACCGCCAAGCTCGACTTCAGGCTCATCCCGGACCAGGATCCCGACGAGATCCTCGTGCGCCTGCGCAAGCACTTCGACGCCCACGGTTTCGAGAGGGTCGAGATCGTTTGGCACGACGGCGAGAAACCGGCGCGCTCCGACCCCACCTCCGCGGTGGCCCGGAGCGTGATCGAGTGTGTCAAAGACCTCCACGGCGAGCCCATCCTGTGGCCTTTCATGCAGGCCACCGGCCCGATGCATCCGGTGGTCGCCGACCTGGGGGTGCCGACCGTGCTCCCGGTCGGAGTCGGCCGCCCGGACAATCGCATCCACGCGCCCAACGAGAACATCCACGCCGCCGACTACATCAACGCCATCCGGCTGATGTGCCGGGTCTGGGAGCGCTTCGGCGCGGGCTAGACTCTCCTAGGAATGCAGAAGCTCACTGAGAAGCTCTTCACCGTCAAGTACAAGGAAGACACCGGGCACCCTCACATCGAGATCACCGACCAGGCGGTCTGCGCCGGCACCTGCAAGGGCAAGTACTGCACGCATTTCTGCCCCGCCGGCGTGTACGAGTGGAACGAGGAGCAGAAGAAGACCCTGGTCAGCTCCGGGAACTGCATCGAGTGCGGCGCCTGCTCGATCGGCTGCCCGTACGACAACATCGCCTGTCACAGCCCCCGGGGGGGCTACGGCGCCCAGTTCAAGTTTGGCTAGGGATCAAGTTCGGAATACGGACCTCACCTCCCCCCATTGGAACTGATGCAATGAGCGAATACGACGTCGTCATCGTCGGCGGCGGGCCCGCCGGGCTGGCGGCCGGCCTGTACACGGCGCGGATGAACCTGAAGACCCTGCTTCTGGACCGCGGGCCCCTTGGGGGCCAGCTCCTGAACACCGAGCTGGTCGAGGACTACCCCGGCTTCGAATCCGTCCTGGGCAGTGAGCTGGCCACCAAGATGGGCGACCACGCCCGCAAGTTCGGCCTCGACGTGCGCGAGTTCGAGCCGGTCAAGGAGATCGACAGGGACGGGACCACCAAGGTCATCCGTCTGGACTCAGGCGAAGAGATTCGGACGCCTGCGCTGATCATGGCCGCCGGCGGTCTCCCGCGCTACCTGGGCGTCGCCGGAGAGAAGGAGTTCCAGGGCCGCGGGGTCAGCTACTGCGCGGTCTGCGACGGCGCCTTTTTCAAGGGCGAAGAGCTCGCCGTCGTTGGCGGTGGCGACGCGGCCGTCGAGGAGGGCGATTTCCTCACGCGCTATGCCAAGAAGGTGTACATCCTGCACCGCCGCGACAGCCTGCGGGCCCAGCCGATCCTCATCGACCGGGCGCGCGCCAACCCGAAGATCGAGTTCATCCTCGAGGCGGGCGTGAAGGAGATCGTGGGCAACGGCAAGGTGCAGTCGGTCAAATACGACCAGTACGGTTCGACGAAGGAGCTGCCCGTCGGCGGCGTGTTCATCTTCATCGGGTTCGTACCCAACTCCGGTCTGTTCACGTTTCACGTCGACCACGACGAGGCCGGGTACATCCTCACCGATCGAAACCTGCAGACGTCAGAAGCGGGGATCTGGGCGGTGGGCGATGTGCGCGCCCAGTTGACGAAACAGATCGCGACCGCGGTGGGCGATGGCACCACGGCGGCAGTCGCGGCCGCGGCTTACGTCTCTGCGCTCAAAGACGCCGCACGAGCCTAGCTAAGCGACGACGTCGATCCAGACCAGGCCCGGGGGTAGCGTCACGACCTGTCCGCTGTCGAGCTTGAATGTCAGCGGCCCGTGGCCGTTGGGGGCGCTCCACGACCCGTTGTACCAAAGACCCTTGTAGAAGATGCCGACCGCGCCGCCGGAGTCAAGGTCGAAGTCGTGGATGTGGGCGCCGTGGCCGTCACCCACGTTGACAAGCCGCTCGGCGGTGTGGAGGACGATCAGCATCTCGATCCGCAGCGGCTGGCCCAGGCTGGCGTCCCGATATGCATGGTCGTCCTCGGTCTTCTGGTACGTGCCCGTGACGGGGTCGTAGTTGTAGACCGAGTAGTGCTCGTCCACAGGAATGGTGGTGGCGGGCGTGCCGCCGTTGAGGTCCGGCCTCGCTTTCGGCACCGCAAAGGCGGGAAGGCCGGAAAAGTAGTTCTGCTCGGCCGCCTGCACTTTGCCGCCGCTGATCATCAGGTTGTCCGGCGCGTAGCGGGCGT
Organism: Candidatus Dormiibacterota bacterium; assembly: GCA_036393875.1. Lineage (GTDB taxonomy): Bacteria > Chloroflexota > Dormibacteria > Dormibacterales > Dormibacteraceae > UBA10449. The sequence continues at coordinate 1,520 of DASWGF010000333.1, read as the reverse complement.
TGGTGCGGTACGTATATCCGATCGTGTCGAAGAACTGCGGCACGGGATCAGCGGCGGCCGCTGATGCGGTGGCCTGCGACTCGCCCGACTGGAACAGCAGGCCATCGTAGTGTCGAGCGATCTTCAATGAGATGAATCGGCTGGAGCGCATCGGGCCGATGAGGTCGGGCGCGTTCTGAAAGATGGCGGTACAGCGGGTGATGCCGCCCTCGGCCAGGTATTCGAAAACGATGTCCGCAGCCTGGAGCCCGTTCTGGTCGCGTGCGTAGTAATCGTTCGGCACCTGGATCAAGGCGGGGTACTTGAGCGCGGTGGTGTGCTCACGATCGTGGTAGTAGATGCCTGTCTTCAGCGTGAAGGTGCTCGGCACGTGATGCCCTGTTTGATCGCTGCCGCCCGGCGCCAACGACAGGACGAGCGGTCCCGTGGGCATGCCTTGCGTGGCGATCGTTGCGCTGCGATCGTCGGCGGCCCATTTGAGATCGGCCGGCTTGGTAGCGATGGTGAATTTGATGGTCGCCGGATCCATCGCGTCGTTGAAATTGATCGTGAGCGGGGTGCCCGGGTCGATTTCAGAGCCGTCGACGAGGGCCACGCCGCCCGCGCCGATGACAGCCGTGATGCGCGGCACGATGTTGGTGGTGAAGGTCCACTGACCGCCCGGGACCCGATGGTGGCTCATATCTGTGATCGGGCTCACGGTCACCGTGTAGATGGTGATATCGGCCAACGGCTTCGCCGGCGCCCATTCGTACTGAGTCTGCCCCGAGGCCGCGGTCAGCGTCCCATCGGTGGCGGGCATGATCGAGAACGCCGGCCCGAGCACGTTGAGCGCGACCGGGCGGCTGAAGGTGAACACCAGGTGCGAGTAAACCGGGACGTCCTTCACGCCGTTCTTGAAGTTCAGGCCGACCGATGTCGGGAGCGTGTTCTCGTAAGCGAGGACGCCGCCGCCGGCGGTCAGCGCGACGGCGACCAGCGCGCCGAGCGCGACCCAGCCTCGGATTGCGATCCGGCGCCGGCGCCGGCTGCGCCTTCGGGCGGAGGCCGCGACTGACCAGGGCTCGTTTTCTTGCATTGACGTAGGGAAGGACAACGGGAGCGCCGGGATTATGCCACGAAGGGTACGTGTCCGGAAAACCGAAGGTCCTTGCATCTTCGCGTCCTAGGCGGCCGGGCGCCGACTCACCCCACGGAATCTTGCGATTCCGCGGGGACCCCGAGAGAGGCGCTGAAGCCGGCGTCGCCTCCTGTGCGCGCTCGGTCACGCATCTACGCGATGCGTTCCCTCGCGTGCTCGTCGTCTCCTTGGCTCCGGCCGCCGATGCCGCGAAATATGCATCGGACCTCCGGGCCGGCCACCTTAGTCCGGGTTCACTCTCGCAATCGGTTGGCCCGGCTTGACCGGGTCACCCTCGCCCAGCAGCAGCTCCTCGACCACTCCGCTGACCGGAGAAGGGATCTCGGCGTTGACCTTGTCGGTGAGCGCCTCGAGCAGGGTCTCGCCTTCGTCCACGTGA
>DASWGF010000332.1:0-4512 GCA_036393875.1 Candidatus Dormiibacterota bacterium | reverse complement strand
TGGGGAGGCGAATACCACGCTCCCTTCTCCCCACCCGGCGCGCTGCGCGCGCCGACCTCCCCACTGCGTGGGGAGGCGAACAGCCTCGTTTCTCCCCAGCCGGCGCCGACCTCCCCACTGCGTGGGGAGGCGAGTACATATCTAGAGGTTCAGTCCGCGCAGGCCGTGCATGCCAAGCGTGAGCGAGATCTCACCGCCGTGGTGGACATCGTGCTCGGCCACGTGCCAGACGATCCACCCGCGCGACCGAACGGGCCTCTCTCCCGCCGCGTTGGGAGTCGGCCTGGTGAATTTCGCCTCGAGGTCGGCGGTCGTCCAGCGCGACAGGCTCGGCGACATCAGCGACCAGCTCTCCTCAAGCGCGCGCACCAGCACAGGCGCCTTGCGAGTGCCCATGTCCTCGAGGTCGTCCCAGCCCTCGTACTGATCCCACTCTGCGCCGCCATCACCCATCCAGTCGTGAAACCACCACTTCCGTGCGGAGACGATGTGGCTGACGAGCATCCGAACAGGCCACAACCCCGGAGCTGCAGACAGGCCGAGCTGCTCAGCATCGAGCGGAGCGACTGCCCCCATGATCTTGGCGTGATAGTCACCCCAGCCGGGGTAGATCTCGCCCAGGCTCGGAGCTGCGGTGCTCATTTGGTGATCCGGTCGATCTCCTCGAGCTCTTCACGTGTGAACTTCAGCTTGTCGATCGCACCGAGGTTTTCCTCGAGCTGCGGCACGCTGCTGACCCCGACGATTGATGACGTGACGCGGGGGTCGCGCAGCACCCACGCGAGCGCCATCTGCGAGAGTTTCTGGCCGCGGCGCTTCGCGAGCTCGGCCAGAGCCCGCACACGCTCCATGTTTTGATTCACCGTGTCGGGGTTCAGCGAGTAGCCCTGCGTCGCGCGCGAACCGGCAGGCACGCCGTGCAGGTAGCGGTCGGTGAGCATTCCTTGCGCCAGCGGCGAGAACGCGATGCAACCGACCCCCTCCTGCTCCAGCACGCTCAACAGTTCCGGCTCGACCCAGCGATTGAGCATCGAGTAGACCGGCTGGTGGATCAGGAGGTGGATGCCCATGCTCTTGAGAATCGCCACGGCTTCGCGCGTCGCCTCCGGCTGATACTGCGAGATGCCTACGTAAAGCGCTTTGCCTTGATGCACCGCGGTGGCGAGCGCGCCCATCGTCTCCTCCAATGGAGTTTCGGGGTCGGGCCGATGGTGATAGAAGATGTCGACGTAGTCGAGGCCCATCCGCTTGAGGCTTTGATCGAGGCTCGCCAGCAGGTACTTGCGGGAGCCCCAGTCGCCGTACGGCCCGGGCCACATGTCCCAGCCCGCCTTGGTGGAGATCACGAGCTCGTCGCGGTGGCCGGCGAGATCGGTCTGCAGCATTTGCCCGAAGTTCGACTCGGCCGATCCGTATGGTGGCCCGTAATTGTTGGCGAGGTCGAAGTGCGTCACCCCCAACTCGAAGGCGCGGCGGAGGATCGCACGATTCTCATCCGACGGAGCGTCGCCGCCGAAGCGCTGCCACAGGCCGACCGAAAGCGCGGGAAGTAGGAGCCCGCTCCGCCCGGTGCGGCGGTAGATCATCCGCGCCAGAGTAGCCTATGACCGTGAGCGGAATCGAAGAGCTTTCGGGGGTCTTGCCGGCTCTGGTTACGCCGCTGCATCGCGACGGCAGCGCGGACGAGTCCGGCATCAAACGGCTCGTCGAACACGTCATCTCAGGGGGCGTGCACGGACTGCTCCCGCTTGGCTCCACCGGCGAGGGTGCGGCCCTCGGCGAGCGAACCCGCTGGCAGGTCTTGAAGACTGTCATCGAGGCGGCCGCAGGTCGCGTGCCGGTGATCTGCGGCGTGGCCCAACCCCACCTCGAGGCCGCGCGCGCCGAGGTGGCGGCAGCATCGCGGCTGGGAGCCGATGCCGCGCTCGTCGCGCCTCCCTTTTATTACCCCACCGACCAGGCCACGCTGCGCGCGTTCTATCGCCGGCTGGCGGCCGACAGCAAGATCCCCCTGATGCTCTACAACATCCCGCAGTTCACGAAAGTTGTCGCCGAGCCCGCCACGGTGGCCGAGCTGGCCACGGAGGGCACGATCGCGGGGATCAAGGATTCGAGTCGCGACTTCGAGTACTTCGAGAACGTTCGCCTGGCCACGCGAAGCCTCGAACACTTCCGGATGTTCACAGGTAGCGACACGATGCTCCTGGCCTCGCTGGCAATGGGCGGGGCCGGCACGATCTGCGGCGCTGCCAACGTCGCGCCAAACTGGGTGGTCCGGATCTACGACGACTTCCGGCGCGGCGATTGGAACTCGGCTCGCACTGACCAGGAGGCTCTGATCGAGCTGGTGACCGCGCTTCGCGCGGGGGTCTTCCCGGCCTCCATCAAGGCTGCGCTCCAGCTGCAGGGCATCTGCGAACCGTGGCCCGCTCCGCCCACCGCGGCGCTCGACGGCGCGGCCACGGCGCGGCTCCGCGAAAGTCTCGACCGGTGGGGACTTCTGTCGACACCCCGCGACTGACCCCTTGGGGGCCTGACCGGCTCGAGCTCGGCGAGGGCGCGCGCTGGGTCGGCGATCGTGTCGTCGTGGTCGACATTCCCACTGGACGACTGCTGGAGGCCGATCCTCACAGGCCACGCCCGCTGCAGCAGCTCGCGAAGCTCGATGTCACGCTGGGCGCGGTCGCGCTTCTGGCGGGCACGGACGACGCGTGGATCGCCGCGTGCAGCACCGGCATCGCGCTGCTCCGAGTAGGAGGGCGGCTCGAGTGGCTGGACAAGCCCGAGGACCGCAATCCGGTGAGGACGCGCATGAACGACGCGTGCGCGGATCCGGCGGGGCGCTTTTGGGCGGGCAGCATGGCTTTTGACTTCACGCCAGACGCAGGCTCGCTCTACCGGGTCGACCGCGACGGCACTGTCACCAAGGTCCTCGACGGCATCACCATCTCCAATGGGCCTGCTTTCGACGCCACCGGCACGACGATGTACTTCAGCGACACGGCCCGAAAGCGAATCGACCGGTTTCAAGTCGACCCGGAATCCGGCGCCCTCAGCGATCGGAAGCTCTTCGTGCAGATGAAGGCCAGTCGGGAGAATCCCGACGGCATGGCCGTGGACGACGAGGACCACGTCTGGGTGGCCGTGTGGGGTTCATCCGAGGTGAGGCGGTACCGCCCCGACGGCAGCCTGGCCGAGACCGTTCCCGTTCCCACCAGGCAGCCGTCGAGCGTTTGCCTGATCGGTCGCGAGCGGCCGCGGATGTTCGTGACCAGCGCCGCGACCGGGTTGGACGCGTCGGACGAGCTCGCGGGGGCGGTGTTCGCGATGCCGGCGAGCGTCCGAGGCAGAGTGGCCGATTCCTTTCGCTTGGGTTAGTGATCGCCCCCACCCGGCGAGCTCGCTTCGCGAGCTGGCCGACCTCCCCACAAGGTGGGGAGGCGAGATGCCGATCGATTCCGCCTGCGCTGGCCGACCTCCCCACAAGGTGGGGAGGCGAGATCCCTAAGCTGGGCGGCGCTCCAGCAGCTCGGAGAACGAGCCTTCGAACTTGGCGAGGCGTTTGTGCACCTCGATCACCTCATCGGAGCTGACGGGGTCGTGCGGATCAACGTCGGTTTGGTGCTCTGTCCACTCCGCGCCGCAGTCACAGCGGTGGAAAAGGAAGCGATCGGTGTGGGAGCGGTAGATGTAGACAGACGCGTCTTTCGTGCGCCGTCCACAGGCACATTTGCCCTTGTCTGGTTCCAACTTTGACCTTTGCAATGACGTGTTCCTCGACTTGTATAACGAACCAGAACCCGAATTCGTTGCGGATGCTACACCGAGTGCCCCGTATTTGGGACCTACAAATGTATGCAAATGTCCAGGCGCTACTGGGCGGAATTCAACTTGGCCAGTAGACCCGCCAGGTCTCGAAGGCGCTCAGTTTGGTCGGCGTGCTCGAGGGTCTGGTACTGGGACAGGACGTCGACGAACCCCTCGCCTACGTCATAGCCGTGCTCGAGGAGCACTTGCCGGCCGCGGTCGCCGAGCCGGTTCAGGACCTCGCGCACCTTGCTCTGGGGCGAGAAAAGCGCAACTTCAGGCACTGGGCGCAGGCTCGGGGCTTCGGACGAGCACCCGGTGCCCGTGCCAGAGCTCGGGGGCGCCCACCGGCGGATCTCCTGTGTAGGCAAGCTCCAGGCACCAAACCCCGTCCACCTGGACGGGCGCGACGGAAAGCTTGCTCTTGGGGTTCTGGCGCTGGAGTGCGTGCACGAGGGCGACGCCGTAGAGCACGAGTGCGCCAGGCACGTTGACGGTGTTGATCCGGCCGCCTTCGCTGGAGCCGTCGACGCCGGACGTGCGGGAGCCGAGCGAATGGACCATGGCGAACTAGGTTATAGGCTTGCGGGCCTTGAGCGCCGCCAGGACCGCCTCCACGCTGGCCTCGTAGCCCAGGCGCCCGGTGTCCAGGACCATGTCGTAGTGGGCCGGGTGGGTTCGGTCGTGGCCGTAGACCTGGCGGAT
>DASWGF010000331.1:0-8448 GCA_036393875.1 Candidatus Dormiibacterota bacterium | reverse complement strand
TCCGCCGCCCAGACATCGGGTTGCTCGCGCTGGGCGGCGAAGCGAATAGCAAGGATGCAAAGGCGCTCGAGATGTAAATGGTCCAGGCAGCCAACCATGGCGTCCCTCGACGCCACCCCGGCAGCCAGCCAGTCCGCGTAGTACTCAGCTCGCTGCTGCGAGTGAAAGAGGAGGGACAGTTCAAGTCGGAACACAGCGCCAACGACGAAGCTCAGCGCGCGCATTGCGAGGCTGGCCAAAAGCTGGCCCAGCCGCTCCACCGACTCGAACGCGTTGCTGACTGGGCCTCGCTGCCAAGTTCGGGCGTGGAGTATCGCCATCCAGGTTCCCAAGGTTCTCAGTGCGGTGCCCACCACCAGACCGTGCGTGAGGTCGCCGTTCACCTGGTGAGCCAGCTCATGAGCCAGTAAGCCGACGCGCTGTTGATCGTCGAGGATGTTCCAGAGCGATAGTCCAATCCACAGAACGCGCCGCCGGCGGACGCCGACTTGTCCGTGAGCGGCGTTGAAATCTGGCTCAATCGCGATCACGTCGACAGGCCTCGCGCCCAAATTTGCCCCGATTCGGTTCAGCACCGCATAAAGGGCGGGAGCATCGCCAGGGCCCAGGGTCAGGGTATCCCGCTCCAATCGCCCGAGCTGAGGGCGGAGTACGAGGCCGACCAGCAGCAGCGGGATCCCGAAGACAAACATCGGAAGACTGAGGAAGCTGGTTACTACGAAGTACAGGCCGAGAGCGAAGACGGCAGCAGTCGTCAGATGTATTGCCAACGCAAGCACGAATGAGGCATTTCGCGCACTGCTGTTTCCTGGCCGCAGCTGGTCAGACTGCCTTAAGTCCAGAAAGAGTCGCTCTCCCTTGGCCTTGGCGCGGGCCGCTCTTCGTTCCTGACGGCTGTCAATCTCTGGCTTTGAACCAGCGTCCAGGTTCCAGTCGCACTTGTCGCACCAGACCACGTGGCGCTTGTCAATCGCAATCGTGCTGCCACATTGCGGGCAGACTGTAGTTTCGACTTCAGCCATCGAAGCCTAACTTGGCCGGAACGTGAATTCCTAGAGCTTGCCTGGGAAGTGGCACGCCGCGACATGCCCGTCCGCCTTCTTCTCCAGCGGCGGCTCGACCTCGCCGCAGATCGGAAACTGCGCGATCGGGCAGCGCGTGTGGAACCGGCAGCCTTTCGGCGGGTTGATCGGCGATGGGATCTCGCCCTTCAGCAGGATGGGCTTGCGGCGCGCCTCGAGCTCGGGGTCCGTGTAAGGGATCGAGCTCAGCAGGACCTTGGTATATGGATGGAGCGGATTGTCGTAAACCTCTCTACTGGTCGCGACCTCGACGATCTTGCCGAGGTACATCACCGCCACGCGGTCGCTCACATGACGTACCACTGAGAGGTCGTGGGCGATGAACAGGTACGTGAGCTTGTACTCGTTTTGGAGGTCCTCGAGCAGGTTCACGATCTGGGCCTGAATCGAAACGTCCAGAGCTGAGATCGGCTCGTCGGCGACGATCAGGCTTGGGGTCAAGACCAGGGCGCGGGCGATCCCGATGCGCTGCCGCTGCCCGCCCGAGAACTCGTGCGGATATCGGTTCGTGAAGTTGGGGTTGAGCCCGCAGACCTTCATGACCTCCTGCACGCGCTTCTCGCGCTCGCGCTTGTTGCCCAGGCCGAAATTCTTCAGCGGCTCGGCGACGATGTCGCCGATGGTCATCCTGGGGTTGAGCGAGGCATACGGGTCCTGGAAGATGATCTGCATCCGCTGACGCACCTGGCGCAGCTCGTTGCCGCGCATCTTGGTCAGCTCACGGCCCTCGAACTTGATCGAACCCGCGGTGGCCGGCTGCAGCTGCATGATCACGCGCCCCAAGGTGGACTTCCCACACCCCGACTCGCCCACCAGGCCCAGCGTCTCGCCTGCCGCGATGTCGAAGGTGACCCCGTCCACGGCCTTGACGACCGCGCCACGGCCGAAACCGCCACCGGTCGGAAAGTGCTTGTAGACATCGGTGACCGAGACCAGGGGTCCTACCCGTTCCGAGGGGACGATCTCGAGCTGCTGTTTCACGTCCTTACTGCTTGCGACTCTTTCGAGACATTTCTCATGAGCACCCAGCAGCGCGCCTCCTGGTCGGCGGCAACTTCGACCAGCGGGGGCTCTTCGCGTAAGCAGCGCTCGACTTTGAACTGACAGCGAGGGTGGAACGTACAGCCCGTCGGCAGCCGGGAGAGGTCCGGCGGCATGCCCTGGATGCTTATGAGCCGTTCGTGCCTGCGCTCATCGACGCGCGGCACCGAACGCAGCAGGGACCAGGTGTAAGGATGCTCCGGGTGGTCGAACACCTGTCGAGTCGGCCCCGATTCGACGACCCGGCCGGCGTACATCACCATGACTCGCGTGCACAGACTCGAGATCACCGCGACGTTGTGGCTGATCAGGATGATCGCGGTACCGAGCTCGCGATTGAGCTCCTTCAACAGCTCCAGGATCTGCGCCTGCACGGTCACGTCGAGAGCCGTGGTCGGCTCGTCGGCGATCAGCAGAGAGGGTTCGTTGGCGAGGCCCATCGCGATCATCGCGCGCTGGCGCATACCCCCGCTGAACTGGAACGGAAAGTCGCGCGCGCGCTGCTTGGGGGAGGGTATCCGAACGCGTTCCAGGAGCGGGATCACACGCGCCTTGGCCTGCCGCTTGTCGAATCGCGAGTGCGCGCGCATCGCCTCCTCGATTTGGAAACCCACCCGGAGGACTGGGTTGAGGGAGGTCATGGGGTCCTGAAAGATCATGGCCACGTCGCCGCCGCGGTACTCGAGCAGCTCGCCGGAGGTCATTGTGACGACGTCGCGGTTCTTGAACAAGATCTGACCGCCGGAGATCTTGCCCGGTTCGGGGACGAGGTTGAGGATCGAGAGCGCCGTCATCGATTTGCCGCTTCCCGACTCTCCGACGATCCCTAGCGTCTCGCCGGAGTCCATCTCGAAGCTGACTCCGTCGACGGCACGGACAGTTGCGTCAGAGGTGCCGAACTCTGTCGTGAGGTTCTTGACTTCGAGGAGCGGGCCGGCTATCGACGCATCCTCGGGTCGATCGCGTCACGCAGGCCGTCTCCGACCCAGTTGAAGGCGAGCACGGTGAGCGAGAGGGCGGCGCACGGCATGAGCACGATGTGCGGCGCGAGCTGGATCGCCTTGTATCCCTCACTGGCCATGGCGCCCCAACTGGGTGCCGGCGGCGGGACGCCCAGTCCGAGCAGGCTCAGGAAGGCTTCGAAGATGATCGCCGCCGGGACCAGGTACGTGGCCTGGACGACGATCGGGCCGAGCGCGTTGGGCAGGATGTGGCGAGTCAGGATCTTGCGGTTTTTCGTCCCAATGGAACGGGCGGCCTCTACGAACTCACGCTCCCGGAGGGCCAGGGTCTGGCCGCGGACCAGCCGCGCCATCCCCAGCCAGGCGGTGATCGATATCGCGAGGATGATGTTCTGAATGCCGCGCCCGATCAGCACCACCAGGATCAGCGCGATGAGCAGGTCGGGCACCCCGTATGAGATGTTGATCAGCAGCGAGATGACCACGTCGATCTTGCCGCGGTAGAAGCCCGCCAGCAGGCCGAGAATGATCCCGATCGCGGAGGCGAGCATGCTCGCGCCGACGCCTACGGAAAGGGCGATCGCGGCGCCCCCCATAACCCGGCTCAGGATGTCGCGGCCGTAGTCGTCCAGGCCGAGCGGATGGAGGAAGGTCGGCCCTTGATAGGTCGGTCCCAGCGCTTGGCGCCAGGTCGGGTACGGCGTCCAGACAAGGGAGAGAATCGCCGTGACGAAGAAGATGCCGATGATCACCAGCCCGATCACCGCCATGCGGTTCCGTTTCAGCCGGCGCCAGGCGTCCTGCCACAGCGTAACCTGCTCCGGGAGGACGTCCACCCCGATGACGTGGAGTTCCTCGGGAACTTCGATGATCGTCGGAACTACTGTCGCCATCTCTTTACTCCCTGACCATCAGTAGCGTATCCGAGGGTCCAGGACCGGGTACAGCAGATCGACGGTCAAGTTCGCCAGCCCTATCAGGGCCGCGTAAAAGGTGAAGACGCCGATCACGATGTTGTAATCCCGGCTCAGTATGCTCGTCACGAACTCCTGGCCCAACCCAGGGATGCCGAACAGGAACTCGATCACGACCGACCCGGTGATAATGCCCGTGACCAGCGGGCCGAGGATGGTGGCCACCGGGATGAGAGCATTCCGCAGTGCGTGCCGAAGGATCACGACCCTGGCGCTCAGACCCTTCGCCCAGGCGGTGCGCACATAGTCCTGGCGAATCGTCTCCAGCATGCTCGCCCTGGTCAGCCGGGCGACAATGGCGGCGTAGGGCAGCCCCAGAGCGAGCGCCGGAACAGGGATCTGCTCCAGCTTCCCCCAGCCGATGTCCTCGTAGATCGTCCCCCCAGTCCAGGCATAGAAACCGGTGACCGTGAGCAGGATGAGCAGGAAGGCCCAAACGAAGCTGGGAACGCTGTAGCCGACCACGGCAGCAGTCGAGGCCGCGTAGTCGACCCACGTATTCTGTCTGATCGCGGCGAGGACCCCCAGCGACATGCCGACAAATATGGTCACGAAGACCGCGGCGAGGCCGAGGGTGACGCTGGTCTTGGCCTCACGAAGGAGCAGCGGCGTGATCTGCGTCCCCATGTTGACTAGGGACTCACCCAGGTTGCCGTGTGCGAGGCCCTCGAGCCACAGCACGTACTGCTGCGGCCACGGCAGGTCCAGGTTGTAGTGGTGAAGCAGCGCCTGCTCGGTGGCGGGGTTGAGCCGGCGCTCACTGGCGAGGGCATTGCCGGGGAGCTGGTGGACGCCGATGAACACAATCGATGACACGACCAGGGCCGTGAAGGTGATCAGCAGCAAGCGCTGAACCGCGTAAACGAGGGTTCCTCGGCTCACATCCCTCCTGGCCAACAATACAGTAGGAGGGGGGTCCGCACAAATTGCGTACCCCCCCTTTTGAACTCGAAATTGACGGTTTAGTGCTGCAGGAGCCGGATGCCCTCCCAGTTGAAGTCGTACAGGCCGTTGTAGCCCATGCCCTTGACGTATGACTGGGTCATGTAGGGCTGGGTGCCGTAGTCGATGGTCGCCCAAACCACATCGTTGACGAGCATCTGTCCGGCCTTGACGTAGTCATTGACGGTCGCGGGGTCGTTGATCGACTTGGAGTTGGCAGCCGTGGTGATGGCGTCCATCGCCGGGTTGCAGTAAGCCTCGTCGTTACCGCGGCCGACCTTGGCCTGCGAGCAGCTGAACAGGTTGTCGAACCAATCCTGGGGGTGGTCGTAGTCGATACCCCAGCTCTCGCGGCCCATGATGACTACCTTCTTCTTGCGGTCACGCTGGAGCGTCGGGAAGTCAGACGGGACCAGCTTGACGTCGACGCCGAGGTTCTGCTTCCACTGTGCCTGCAGGTTCTCGGCACGCTTGGTGTTGCCGCCACTGGTGTTGTAGCGGTACTCGAGGCCCTTGACCTTGCTGCCGGTCGGGTCCCACTTCTGGTAGAGGGCCTTGGCCGCCGTGGCGTCGAATTTCGCGTAGGGGTCACCGCCATCCCCAAGGTAGCCCTTGAAGCCCTTGGTGATCGGGCCTCCATACGCCGGCTGGCAGGTGATCGCGTGCGCGCACGCGATGTCCGCGAGCTGGGCGCGGTCGATGGCCATCGAGAACGCCCTGCGGCCGTCCAGGCCGGGGTCGGCGCTGTTGGTTGTGTCGGCGCCTGGGGTGGCCCCAGGCTTGGAGGCGAACGGTCCGGTGACGAAGTTGAAGCCGAAGGCTGTCGTGCGAGCTCCGTTGTAAACGTTCAGGAGCTTGCTCTTGACGGGGTCGTTCTTGTAGCGGAGTACGTCGTCCGGCCCGGGTCCGTTGTTGGCCATGCCGACGTTCTCGTATCCGCCGGACTCGAACTTCTTGACGCGGGAGACGTCGTCGATTCCGATATCGACATGAATCGCGGTCAGCTTGCCGGTGTCTCCGCCCCACCAGTTCTTGACGGGGACGAAGTCCATCGACTGCTTGGGGGTGCGCGCGGTCATCTTGAACGGGCCGCTGCCGATGTAGGTCGAAGCCTGCTCGGTCCAGTGGTCGTCACCAGCTGCGTCGATAACCTTCTTGTCCAGGACCTCGGAGGCGGTAGGCATGGCGAGCTGCGTCAGCCAGTAGCCGGCCGGCGCGTCGAGCTGTGCCTTGAGCGTGTAAGCGTCGGGTGCGGACAGACCGGTGATGGTCTTCGCGGTGCCGCCCTCGACGTCGGTGGAACCATGGATGGCCTCCAGGTTGCTGGCGTAGGCGTCGTTGAGCCGCAACGTCCGCGTCCAGCTCCAGACCCAGTCGGCGGAAGTGACCTTGTCCCCGTTGGAAAACACGACGTCGTGGCGCAGGGCGAAGGTCCACGTAAGGCCGTCGGCCGAGATCGTCGGCATCGAAGCGGCGCCGGAGGGCACGATCTTCAGGCTGTTGTCGAAGCGATAGAGCCCGGTGAATACCTCGTTGAGGTATGTGATGTCGACGGCTGAGTCGACGTGGGCGGGATCGAGGCTTGTGATGTCGTTGGACATTCCGAAGCGGAATGTTTGGTCGGCGGCGAGGGTCTCCCCAGTCCCGCCTCCACCGCCGCCACAGGCGACGACTACAAACAATGCTCCCAACGCGATGGCGAGGGAACGGAACTTGGAGCTTCCAGTCATACAACCTCCTCAGGAAAACAAGCCGAGGAAGGCGCATAGCTCCGGTGCCATCCTCGACATCCATCGCCCTCTTCCCGGAGGTCCGGGGCGAGAGTGCGCCGGCGATAGACTTCGCCATCTCGCGATGGCACCGCTACTCCACGGTCATCTTGGGGCCTAGACCCCCCCGGGGTCAAGCTCCCGTAGGGTTCCGGGAGCCTGGCGCCCCGGTGCCCGGCTCGGCGGGCATGGCATGATCGGTCGATGAGCATGGTCGGGGTGGGCAGGCGCAGGCTGGAGGGCGGCGAAAAGGTCACAGGGGCGACCCGATTCACGGCCGATCTCGACGTGGCCGGCCTGCTTCACGTCCAGCTGGTCTTGAGCCACCTGGCCAGCGCCCGGATCCGCAGCATCGAGACCGGCGCCGCGAGATCGGCGCCTGGCGTGTTCGCGGTGTTCACCGGGGCTGACCTGGCGCTGGCCGGCGCCTCCGGGCAAGACCAGCCGCTGGCGGTCGGCCGCGTGTTCTATACGGGCCAGCCGGTGGCTGCCGTCATCGCGGCGAGCGAGGCCGCGGCCGTCGACGGGGCGGCGCTGATCGAGGTCGACCTCGAGGCGCTCCCGGCCACCGTCGACGCAGGGTCCGCCATGAAGGAGGGCACCCCGGCCGTGCTCGAGGCCGGGGAGGAAGATCCCGAGGAGGAGGCCGCGATCCACGGGGCGGCAACTACGTCCGAGTCAGAGCCGGCGCGCCGGCCGCCGAACGTCACGGCGGTGGCGAGCCTGAAGCGCGGCCATGTCGAGCCGGCGCTGGCCGGCGCCGACGTGGTCATCAAGGAGACATACCGCCTCGCGGGTGTCCACCACTCGCCGATGGAGCCGCACGTTTCGATCGCGCGCCCCGAGCCGGATGGCGGGATGACCATCTGGGCGCCGACGCAAGGACCATTCCAGGTGCGCGATGAGATCTCCAAGCTCCTCGACGTACCGGCGCAGAAGGTCCGCGTCGTGCCGATGCCGGTCGGGGGCGGCTTCGGCGGCAAGGTTTCACTGCTCGAAACGCTGCTCGCCCTGCTCGCGCGTCGCACCGGCCGACCGCTTCGCCTGACGCTGACCCGGCAGCAGGAGTTCGCGGTCGCGCACCCCGCACCGGCGGCCGTTTTCGACCTCGAGCTCGGCGCCAAGCGGGATGGAAAGCTGGTGGCGCTGCGGGCCCGGTATCACTACGACAACGGCGCGAGCAGCGGTTGGCATGCCGGCATCACGGCTTCGTTCCTCGGAGGGACGTATCGGATCCCCAACTTCGAGCTGACCGGATACGAGGTCGCCACCAACAAGACGCCGGTCGACGCGTACCGGGCTCCGGGCGCTCCCCAGGCCTACTTCGCGCTCGAGTCGGCCATGGACGAGCTGGCCATCAAGCTCGGCATGGACCCGATCGAGCTCCGGCTGCTGAATGCGTCGAAGGAAGGCGACCTGGACGCCCAGGGGGAACCGCGGCCGCGAATCGCCATGTTCGAAGTCCTGGAAGAGGCGCGGCGGCATCCGATTTACACGGCGGCCTCCGGGCCAGGCGAGGGCGTCGGGATCGCGATCGGGTCGTGGGGCGGCGCGCGCACTCCGGCAGCGGCGGGATGCCGCGTCGAGCCGGATGGGACGCTCTCTGTGCTGATCGGGACACCCGACGTGAGCGGGGCCACGACCGGGCTCGCCATGATCGCCGCCGAGGCGTTTGGCA
>DASWGF010000330.1:0-6722 GCA_036393875.1 Candidatus Dormiibacterota bacterium | reverse complement strand
TCTACTTCCAACGACGCACCCCTACGCTTGCGGAGTCGGGTTGGGTCGGGGGAAGAGCTTGACGATCTTGGCGTAGTCCTCCGGCGTATCGATGTCGTCAAGGCGGTCGAGCGAGGGCACGGTGTCGACCAGCTCGGGCCGGTGATCGAGCACCTGGCGCGCACCGGCGTCGCCTTTGAGCGCCATGAGCTCGTCCCAAAGCTCGCGCGCCAGCACCACCGGCGGCGCCCATTTGCCGGCCTCGCCGCGAGAGACCGCGACCGCAGGCCGCGACCCCTCGCGGCGCCAGGCGCGCAGCAGCGCTGAGACCGTCCGCGAACCAACCATCGGCTGGTCGCCAAGCATCACCATCGCAGCCTCCATGTCGGAGCGGAGGGCTCGAAGGCCGACCTGGAGCGACGACGCCATGCCTGTTTGGGCGTGGGGATTGTGGACGAGCTCGGCATCGCGGCCGACCGCTTGCATGACCTCATTGGACGAGTACACAACCAGGATCTGGTGGCACCCGCCGTCCGACGCGGCTTCGATCACGGATTTGATCATCGGCCTGCCACCGAACTCGAGCAGCAACTTTTCAGAGCCGGCCATGCGGGTGCTCGAGCCCGCGGCCAGCACCACGGCGCCAACCGGCAACAACGCGTCGGCGAGACGGTCGAATGGGGGCGTCGCCGAGCGAATCCACTCGACGTCGGCATCAGCTCGGAGCGCGATTTCTGCGAAGTCCCGCAACCGCGAACCATCCGCGTCGACCAGGAACAACCTTCGCCCCTTCATGACGGTCAGGTCTGGATCCTGCGCCGGCAGGCCGATCACAGCGACGGCTCGGCAGTCGTCGCGGGCGGCCGCGTGCTGAAGGGCGGCGTCGAGGTCGCGGCCGCGAACGACCACGCTGTGGGCGCCCTCCGGTTCGCGATAGGTGCGGCCCCGGATGGGGAGCTCGAGGTCGCTCATGACGAAGATCGCCGTCACCAAAAAAGCATGGCAGACGGGACCGCGATCCGAGCCGGTAGCCGGCACCCACTAATCTCATTGACATGCCCTTGCTCGGCGCCCATGTCGACTCTTCGGGCGGCCTGCATCTTGCCTTCGAGCGGGCCCAGGCCATGGGCGCCGACGCGATCCAGATCCACCCGACTCCGCCAGGCTTTTGGGGCTCGCCCAAGCTCGATGAGACCCGGATCTCGACGTTCAAGGCAGCCGCGGCCAGGCACGGCCATCCGCCTTTTTACTTCCACGCCGTGTACCTGATCAACCTGGCCGGCGACGACCCCACCCTGCGGCAGCGTTCTGAGAGCACGCTGGCCGGCTACGTCAAGGCGGCGGATGAGCTCGGCGTCAACGGCGTGATCTTCCACACCGGATCGCACAAGGGCGCCGGGTTCGACGCGCGCCTGCCGTCGATCCTGGAGCACATCAAGAAGGTCATGGAACGCGCTGATCCGAAGACGGCGCGCTTGCTCATCGAAAACAACGCCGGGCTAGGCGGGTGTGTCGGCGCACGCTTCGAGGAAATCGCGCGGATGCTCGACGGCTTGCGGGATCCCCGCGTCGGCGTCTGCTTCGACACCTGCCACGCCTTCGCCTCCGGCTACGACGAGCGCACGCCTGTCGACGTCGCGCGGACCATCGATGAGCTGGATCGAGTCATCGGCTTGAAGAACGTCGAGGTCATCCATTGCAACGATTCCGTCACCGGCCTCGGGTCCAACCGTGACCGCCACGCCAACATCGGTGATGGGCAGATCGGTCAGGACGGCTTTCGTGCGCTTCTACACGAGCCCCGCCTGGCCGGCCTGCCTTTCATCCTCGAGGTACCTGGAGCCGGGGACGGGCCGGATGCCGAGCAGGTCGCCGTGCTCCGGCGCCTGGCCGCCTAAACGACGCGAGGACCGTGTTCGCCGTCCCGCCGAATGCTCGCAGGGCGCCGGCGCGATGGCCGCGTCGCCGCCAGGCCGGCGAGCAGCCAGGCCCGAGCCGCCAGCCGCCTGAGCGTCTCCATGGTGGCGCTCGGCTGTGCAGCCGCCAGCAGGCGGCGGTTCTCCATCTCGCGCTGGATGTCCAGAAGCCGCTGCCACGCCGCGTCCTCATTCATGAAGGGGTGCACGCTCGATCCTCCTTTAACTAGCGTCCTCTGTTTACCAGTTATTATAACTGATGTTCAAGGTTGGACGGTTACGGATATAATCGATCTCGAGATGGCCGATCGAGAGACCGCAACCGGCGTGGTCGGGTTGGTGCAGGCGTACGTCAACACGGTTGATGTCCAGGACGGCCCGGAAGAGCTCTCAGACCCAAATACGCTCGGCGCCTGGCTGGTTGCACACGGGCTCATGGCAAGCGGCCAGGCCGTCACGGAGGCGGATCTGAAGCACGCGATCGCGCTGCGAGAAGCGATTCGGGGAGTGATCGGAGCCAATTCGGGTGGCAGGGCCTACCCGCTAGACATCGCCACCCTCAACGAGGCGGCCACCGCGAGCCGGTTGCGGGCGCGCTTTGGCGCCGACGGCAAGGCGCGGCTCGAGCCCGAATCGGGCGGAGTCGCCGGGGCCATGGGGCGCATCGTGGCCGCGCTGTTCGCGGCCATGGGCGAGGAGGACTGGAGCCTGCTCAAGCTGTGCGGTTCCCCGACCTGCCGCTGGGCGTTCTACGACCGATCTCGGAATCATTCGAGCCGCTGGTGCACGATGGCGACGTGCGGCAACCGCCAGAAGGCCAAGCGGTTTCGCGAGCGCGCGAAGAAGGCCGGCTAAGCGACCGAAGGCCTGCGCATCTCCCGCATGAACGACCCCGAGCCCCCAAAGCGCACAGCGGTGATCTCGGCCAGGATGCCGAGCGCGGTTTCCTCTGCCCCGCGCGCGCCCAGGTCGAGGCCGACCGGGCCGTGGACTGAAGAGAGCTGGTCCTCCGTAAAGCCTTCCGCGCGCAGCGCCGCGAACCGATTCTCGTTGGTCTTGCGGCTCCCGATGGCGCCGATGTAACCGACGTCCTTTCCGAGGACCGAGCGCAACGCCGGCAGGTCGAACTTGGGATCGTGCGTGAGGATGACCACGTAGGTGGAGTTGTCGAGCGTGATGTTCGACATCGCCTCATCCGGCCAGGCCACGACCAGCTCGTCCGCTTCGGGAAAGCGTTCCTTGGTCGCGAACTTCGCGCGCGCGTCGATGACGGTCACGCGATAGCCCAAGAGCTTCGCGAGACGGTGCAGTGGGATCGCGATGTGGATGGCGCCCACGATCACAAGATGCGCGGGCCGGCGGAACGGCTCCACGAACCAGTCGCCTTCGCGGCGAGCGAGCTCATATCCCGAAGGCGTCCCTTCGGAGACGGTGGCTTCGCCGGTCACCAGATTCGTGCGCAGCGTCGCCGGGCGGTTCTCGTCCAGGAGCTCGATCAGATGCTCGTGGACCGCGGCGAACGGCTGGATGAAGACTTCGATGTGCCCACCGCAGGCGAGCCCCACCGAAAACGCGACGTCGTCGGCGACTCCGAAGGCAGCGACCTTGGGCTCGCGCGCTTTCAAGACCTTCTGCGCTTCCTCGAACACCGCGCCTTCGATGCATCCGTTGGAGACCGAGCCCGCCATCTTTCCCGATCGCGTCACCACCATCTTCGAACCCAGAGGACGCGGGCTGGAACCCCACGTCTCGACGACAGTGGCGAGGGCGATCTCCTCTTTGTTCTCGATCCACGTCTTCAGCTCGCTCAAGACTTCGCGCATGCGCCTTTCACCGACTCCGCGTAGGCCGGCTGTCGAGGCCGGCCAGCAAGCGTCCGAGGTCGTCGAGCGCCTGCACGTTGTGCACGGCCAGGAAGTCATCGCAATAGGGAAGGGCGGCCACCATGCCCCGAGTCAACGGCTGGTAGCCATCAGATCCCAGCAGCGGGTTCAACCAGATCAGCCGGTGTGCTGAACGCCGCAGGTGGATGAGCTCGGCGGTGAGCTGAGCCGGATCGCCGCGATCCCATCCATCGCTGACGATGATCACGACCGCGCCGTGGCCGAGCACGCGCCGAGCCCAGCGGCGGTTGAAGTCACCGAGCGCTTCGCCAATGCGAGTGCCCCCGCTGAAATCGTGGACGCCCTTGCTCACAGATGTGAGCGCCTTGTCGAGGTCGCGCTGGCGCAGCAGTCGCGTGATGCGAGTGAGACGGGTCGAGAACACGAAAGCCTCGAGGTCCTCGCGTCGCGCAATCGCGTGCGCGAAGATCATTAGAACTCGCGAATACCTCTCCATCGAGCCGCTCACGTCGCAAACGAGGACGAGCGGACGCCGCCGCAGCCTCGGCCGGCGCCGGAAGAGGCGCACAAGCTCGCCGCTGGAGCGGATCGCGTGCTTCGCGGTGCGCCGCAGGTCGATCGCGCCCGACCTCGCCGCGCGAAGCCGGCGCGTCCGGCGTTCGGCGACGCGCCACGGTGCCTGCTCGAGCAGGCGCCGGACCTGCTCGGTCTCCTGCCATGTCATCGAGTCGAAGTCTTTGTGGCGCAGCAGCTCCTCAGCGCTGTAGCCGCTCGAGGTCTCCGGCACTGTGTGCGGCTCCTGTTCGCGATTCATCTGCGAGCTGTTCAGGCCGAGCGCGTTCGCCCAGACCTTCGCGCGCTCCGGTGACAACGGCAGGGAACGCGTCCGGCCCGGCATGACCCCGGCCGAGGCGCGCGGATCGGGCGGCGCCCAGAAGATGTCGAATGCGGCCTCGAAGGTCGCGATCTCGTCTTTGCGGCTGACGAACACGGATCTCAGCGCGCCGCGAAAATCCCGCTCCTTCTTGAGGTCGATGAAGGTGAGCGCTCGGGTGGCGTCGGTGAGCCTGCGCGGGCCGGCTTCGAGGCCGGCGTCATGGAGCAGCCGGGCGAAGGCGCCCAGGCGAGGCAACAGATCCGCCTGCACTCCTCCCTCCCCTCTCCCCGCCCTCTCCCGCGACTCCGTCGCGGGGGCCCCAGAGGAAGGGAGGGAGCCTGCCTCAGGCACCTCTGGCCCTCTCGACCAGGGCCGGCACCTGCTGACGGATACGCTCCAGGTCCTCCTGGTACTTGAGCGCCGAGCCCAGGGTCGCGTCCACGAGCGAGGCGTCGATCCGAGTCGCGCCAAGGGCGGCGAGAGATCGCGCCCAATCGAGCGTCTCCGCCACTCCCGGCACCTTGTACAGCTCCATGGTGCGAAGGCCCTGGACCAAAGCGGCCACCTCCCGAGCGAGACCGTCGGCCGCCTCTGGCGCGCGCGCGCGCACGATCTCGACCTCCTTCTCGAGGTCGGGGTAGTCGATCCAGTGGTAGAGGCAGCGGCGCTTGAGCGCGTCGTGCACCTCGCGGGTCCGGTTCGAGGTGATGACCACAAAAGGAGGTTTCTTGGCCTTGATGGTCCCGATCTCCGGGATCGAGACCTGGAAGTCGGAGAGCAGCTCGAGCAGAAACGCCTCGAACTCCTCGTCCGAGCGGTCGATCTCGTCGATCAGGAGCACGGGCGGCGTGGGGTCGTCGTTGTCGATGGCGTCCAGCAGCGGCCGGCGCAGCAGGAATTCGGAGCTGAAGATCTCCCGCTCCGCCGTCCTGCGGTCCTCGCCCTCACCGAGAAGACGGATGTGGAGCAGCTGCCGCGGGTAGTTCCACTCGTACACGGCGTGCGCGAGGTCGATGCCCTCGTAGCACTGCAGGCGGATGAGGCGCGCGTCGAGCACCTCGGCCATGACCTTGGCGGCCTCCGTCTTGCCGACGCCGGCCTCGCCCTCGATGAAGAGCGGCTTTTCGAGCTTCAGCGCCAGGAAGATGGACGTGGCGAGACCGCGGTCGCCGATGTAGCGGCGCTCGCGCAGGCGCCGCTCGACATCGTCGATGCTCGCCGGAGCCGTCATCGAGTCAAACAGTACCGGGCCTTCAGCCCGCTTGTTGTATGGCCCTCTTGGTGAGCACTCGCGCCAGGTGCTTCTTGTATTCCGGGCTGGCCCGAAGGTCGCCGGACGGGTTGAGTCCGTCGGACGCGTGCTGGGCAGCTTCCTCGGGCTTGGCACCGTTGTGCAAGGCGTCCTCGACGGCCTTCGCGCGCACCGGGATCGGACCCACGTTCGTCAAGCCGATGCGCCAGTCGCCGTTCATCTTCTGCGCGGCGGCGCCGACGATGGCCCAGTCGAACAAGCGGCGCCGGAACTTGATGTACTTGTGCGGGCCGTCGGCCACCGGGAATACGACCTCGGTGACGATCTCGTTGGCGGCCAGCGGTGTGGTGAATAAGTCCTTGAAGAAGTCCTTGGCCTGGATCGTCCGCTTGTTGGTGACGATCTCGGCGTCGAGCATCAGGGCTAGCGTCGGGTAGTCGCCCGCAGCGTCGGCGTGCGCGATCACGCCGCCCATCGTGCCCATGTTTCGGACCTGGTTGTCGCCCACCTCGCCCGCGACCTCGGCCAGGAGCGGCAGCTTGTCCTTGAGCACGTCGGAATTCTGGATCTGGACGTGCCTTACGAGAGCGCCGACGTGCACCTTCGAGCCTTCCACCTTGATCTGGTCGAGGCCCTTGATGCCGTTGATGTCGACGAGCGCCGTTGGTTGCGCCAGGCGCAGGCGCATGAGCGGGATGAGGCTGTGCCCGCCTGCGAGCACCTTGGCGTCATCGCCGTACTTGTCCAGAAGCTTCGATGCCTCGTCCACCGACGAGGCGCGGGAGTATTCGAATGCGGCCGGGATCACTTGCGTGCCTCCTTTCCGTCGTGGGACATGCCGCGGGCGTTTTGCA